>JAHIZR010000191.1 GCA_018814465.1 bacterium
CAGGATTACCATCAATCCCGAAGTGCTCCGGCACAACATCGAAGTCATTGACGGCTGGATGACAAAACACGGAGCCAACTGGACACTCGTTACCAAAGTCCTCTGCGGTCACTCCGACACGCTGCACGTCCTGCAAAAATTAGGCGTGCGCTCCATGGGCGACTCTCGAATTGACAATTTGCAGGCCATCGAGCGCATCGTCCCGAATTTCGAATCATGGTATCTGCGGCTGCCGCATCTTTCCGCCGTGCCTCAAATCGTCGCGGCGGCGGATGTCAGTTTGAATAGTGAAATCGAGATCATCAAGGCCATCAACAAAGAAGCGGGACGGCAGAATAAGCTTCATCGCATCATCGTCATGATTGAATTAGGCGATTTGCGCGAAGGCATCCTCCCCGGATCGCTGGTAGGATTCTACAAGCAGATCTTCGAGTTGCCGCACGTCGAAGTATTGGGAATCGGCGCCAATATCGGCTGTCTGGCGGGCGCGGTTCCTAACAAGGATCAGTTGATGCAGCTGGCCCTTTATCGTGAACTGCTGGAATTGAAATTCGAGCGCAAGCTGCCCATGATTTCCGCCGGATCATCTTCCGTCCTGCCCCTCTTGCTGGAAGAACAGGTTCCCAAAGCGATCAATCATTTCCGCATCGGCGAGGCGGTATTCTTAGGCACCGATTTGATCAACGCTGGGACGCTGCCGGGGTTGCGCGATGATGCGATTACGCTGGAAGCCGAGATCATCGAAATCAAGGAGAAGAATCTGGTGCCGATGGGGGATACCAGTCTGATCACGCCCTTTGATAACGATTTGACGAATGATGAAAACGCAGAGACGAATCCCTATCGCCGGGGCTACCGTGTCATTGTGGCGATCGGTCAGCTTGATACGGATGTCGCCGGACTAACGCCGCGCCATCCCGGCTTCCGAATCGCGGGCGCGAGCAGCGATGTCACCGTGCTGAATATCGGGGAGGACGATGCCGGTCTGAAGATCGGCGGCACGATTTCCTTCGGCGTCAACTATTCCGCCCTGCTGCGGCTGATGAGCGGCAAGTATACCGAGCAAGTCATTGAACCGCCGCTTGCCAAGTTCGCGGAGAAGCTGAAAGATACTGAACAGGTCAAAATTCCTCCCGTTGTTGAAACACTCTGATTCTTGTCCATGATGGTTCTCGTACTCCAACAGCAGCGAGCAGGAGATTTGTTCTGACGCCTTTAATCATTCAGTGGACGGTGGTGATCGGCTATCTGATTTTTATCTTCGGTAAAGGAGTATCGAAGGCAAAACAGATTCAGACCACCGACGATTTCCTGGTGGCCGGGCGCAACGTCGGCTGGTGGCTGTTGTTTGCCACGATGGGAGCGACGGTCATCGGAGGCGGCTATTCGATCGGCGCGGTCGCGCGCACCTATGAATTAGGATTACTGTGGGTGCTGATTTCGGTTGCCGGTTACCTGCAATTTATCTTTTCGGGATTGGTGGTGGCTCCGAAGTTTCGCGAAGCCAAGCTGTACACGGTCGCCGGTTATTTCGGTCATCGGTTCGGCGAGCGTCCGCGGCAGGTTGCGCTGATTCTGTCTCTGGTCTTTTCGGTGTTTATTATCGCCGCTCAAATGGCGGCGTTCGGTTCAGTATTGAGTACGCTCATGCCCAGCGCCGCCGAGGGCGGATTCGACCTGAGATGGGTAATTCTGATCGGCGGCGCGATGGTCATCATCTACAGCACGGCGGGCGGACTGTTAGCGGTTATCTATACGGACATCTACCAGTTCATCGTGCTCTTTGTCGGCTTCGCGGTAACGCTCTTCATCGGACTGCCGGATATTGTTTCGTCGTGGGGACACATTCAAGACATGATGCCGGAGAGCTTTTTTTCAGCGACCGGTACGAAGGGCTGGATCTTCTTGATCACAACTTTTTTCGCCTTTCTGATGGGTGAGACTTTCGCTCCCGGTTATGCCACGCGGTTCTGCATCGGACGCGACATCGCTCACACAAAAAAGGGTATCGCCGGAATCGGTTTCTTCCTCGCCCTGACCTTTCCCGTGATACTTTTCTTCATCGCGCTGTACGCTCGCGTTCATCATCCCGGTCTTGAACCGCAGCTTGCCTTAGGCGTTGTCGTCAAGCAGCTGCACAATCCTTTCTTCGCCGGACTGATCATCGCGGCGCTTTTAAGCGCGGTGATGTCATCGGCGGATTCGGCTCTGAATTCCTGCACGGCGATTTTCGTCAAAGATATTTTTCAGCACCAGTTCGGCTGGCAGGCGCGCGGCGACAAACAACTCTTGCGCTGGGCGCGCTACTGCACCATCGGAGTCGGAGTATTTGCCACACTGATTGCTTTTTTCTGGCCGGATATCATCGGCTTACTGCTGTTTACTTATCATATCTGGGCGCCGGGCATCATTCTGCCGATAGTCATCGGTGCGATGACGAAGAAACATTCACCGCAATTAACCAAAGCGATTTTTCTAACGATGGTTATCTCCGTGATTTCGACGATGGTCTACCGCACCTTTACAGCAGCGGACAGCTTCGATCCGGCGGTCTTCGGTGTGCTCGTCTCCATTCTTGTGTATTTTATTATTCGTTTTAGTTATCGGGACAACCAACCAGCGACCGCATGAAAAAACTGACTGCATTGCGCCGAGAACTGCACACTCTGGCCGAACTTTCACACCACGAAGCGCGCACTTCTAATAGAATTCGCGACTGGCTGAAAGCGACTTCACCCGATGAGTTGATCGAGCAACTCGGCGGTCACGGAGTCGCAGCCATTTATCGCGGCCGGCAAGACGGTCCGCGCGTGCTGCTTCGTTGTGATCTGGATGCCCTGCCGATTCCGGAAACCATTGACATCCCGCATGCTTCGCTGACGCCGGGTGTTGCGCATAAGTGCGGCCATGACGGTCACATGACAATCGCCTGCGGTTTGGCGGAAAAATTATCACAGCATCGTCCGGACTCCGGCACGGTAATACTGCTGTTTCAGCCCGCAGAAGAGACCGGCGAAGGCGCGAGCCTTGTGCTGGAAGACAGTAAGTTCGAGTCGCTTCAGCCCGATTTGGTTTTTGCGCTGCATAACCTGCCGGGCTTCCCGCTCAAACAGATCGTTGTGCGGGAAGGAACCTTCGCCGCGGCTTCCGTCGGCTGGACGGCGCACTTGACCGGAGCGACTTCGCATGCCGCGGAGCCGCAAGCCGGACGCAGTCCGACTCTGGCTCTGAGCAATCTGCTGTCATCATTGAGCGCGATTCCGCAGCAGTATACGGCACTGCAGGATCACGCTAAAGTCACGGTGATTCATGCTCGCTTGGGCGAGCAAGCTTTCGGAACCTCGCCGGGCGAAGCGGTCATTATGGCGACAATTCGCGCCTATTCCGACGCAACATTGCGCAGGCTGACCGCGCGCTGTACCGAATTAGCCCAAAAGACCGCCGCCGTCTACGACTTGCAGTGCGGTGTCGGAACCTCGCAGGAATTTCCCGCCACCGTTAATCATCCCGACGCGGTGCGGATCATTCAGCATGCGGCAGCGCAATCAGGATTAGTAACTGCGACTCCGGACTCTCCCTTCGCCTGGTCGGAGGATTTCGGCTGCTTCACAGCGCGCTATAAAGGAGCCATGTTCGGCATCGGCGCGGGCGAGCAGCACCCCCCGCTGCATCATCCCGATTATGAATTTCCCGATGAACTGATCGAACCGGGCATCGAAATCTTCCGGCAAATCATCCGGCAGAGTACACAAAACAAGCTTCGGAACAGCAAATAATGGTTGGCACATCAATCCTCGAAATCAGCGAATCGGCGCTGAAGCATAATCTGTCATTCCTGCGTAAGGTCATCGGACCGGAGGTGCGCTTCAGTTCCGTTGTCAAAGGATATGCTTACGGTCACGGCTTCGCGGCGTTTATCCCCTTGGCGGAGAAATGCGGCATCGATCATTTCTCGGTCTTCAGCGCCGAGGAAGCGATCAAAGTCGCACGCGCCCGCACGCGCGACAGTGATGTGATGATCGTGGGGAGTATTACCGAGGACGAAATGGTCTGGGCGATTGAAAACGGCATTTCCTTTTATGTCTTCGACCGCGCGCGCTTGGAAACCGCGATGCAAACGGCGCAAAAGCTCAAGCTGCCGGCGCGAATTCATCTGGAACTGGAAACCGGCATGAACCGGCTGGGATTCGAGGAGAACGATCTGGAAGCGGTGGCCGCGAAGCTGAAGGAAGCCAAGCATGACATTATGCTCGAAGGCGTCTGCACGCATTACGCCGGTGCGGAGAGCATCGGCAACTATGTGCGCATTCAGCAGCAGATCGAACGCTTCAAAGCGATGTGTGAAACCTTAGAGCGCGCGGGCGTAACGATTCCCTGCCGCCATACCGCCTCCTCTGCCGCGACACTGACTTATCCCGAAACGCACATGGAAATGGTGCGCGTCGGCATCGCGCAGTACGGCTATTGGCCGAGTCAGGAAACGCGCATGCACTATCTGCTCCGGAACGGCGGCATGAACCTGCAGCCGCGTGCTGAACCGCTGCGGCGCGTCTTGCGCTGGAAAAGTAGTGTGATGAGTATCAAGGAGGTCGAACCGGGTGAGTTCGTGGGCTACGGCACGTCTTATCTCACGGAACGGAAATCCCGTTTCGCGGCGATTCCGGTCGGCTACAGCGCGGGCTTCAACCGCAATTTGAGTAATCATGGTTATGTGCTGATCAGCGGGCGCCGCGCGCCGGTGGCGGGAATCATCAATATGAATATGATGATGGCGGATATCACCCACATTCCCGGCGTTCAGCCGGGCGACGAAGTCGTGCTGATCGGCAAACAGAAGCGCGGCGAAATTTCCGTTGGCGCCTTCAGCGATCTGACGCGCTTCCTGAACTACGAAGTCCTCGCCCGCCTCTCGCCGGACATAAAGCGCGAAGTCGTGAAATAATAACCGAGCTTATCTATTGAAAAAGAGAAAGGCGAACCGTGCGGCTCGCCTTTCTTGGATTAATGAAAGTACAACTATTCGATTCCTAATAGTTTTCTCAGGTCGGATCGTTTGATTCTTATGCCACTTGGCAGGTTTTCCAGTACTCCGATTGATCCGACATATGCTTCAACCATATAAAATTGTGTATTAGAAAACTGTAAAATGCCGGGATGCGTGTAGGTCGTATCGGCTGTATAGTTCATGAAGTCCCACTCCTCGGTGTTGTCGGACTCAAAGAAGATCAGATAATAATCCACATCCTGAGGAGCACCGCAGGTGGTGGTCGTAACGGGCGACCAGTTCAGCACGACATCCGGGTAAACTGGAGTATCGGTCAGGTCTTCTACGGGGGCGGGATCGGCTCCGCAGCCGATATCCAGCGCGCCGATCAAACCGCAGGAACTCAGGAAGTCGCTGCAAGGCGAACAGCGGCTGATCGTGTAGTCG
>JAHIZR010000192.1 GCA_018814465.1 bacterium
CACGCCGATGGAAGTTTTGTTGCCGCCCGGCAGCACTTCGACGAGCTTATTGTAAGCGACTTCCGCCGCGCGCAGCATATTGGCGTAGCCTTTATGTTCAATCAGGTGCCGCAGGTGGGCGATAATCTGCTGTTTGTTGCGTGAATCTTGAATCGCTTTCATATAAACGTCCCAGTCCACGTCCTGCACTTCCTGCCAATTCGGTTTAAATACTTTGTCGTCCATAGTTGTGTTACTTAACTCGCTCTTATCTTAATTTCGGACACGATTTATCGTGTCCCTACTGAATATTTCTATCTATCTTGTCACCCCAAACTGTGTCATCCTGAACGAAGGCTTTGCGCAGTGAAGGATCTCTCTTTGTTGCCTTTAGTTGGAATATGCTTCTAAGTGTTCACCAAGCAGCCCTCTCGTACCATCAATCATGTTTCTTACTTGCTGCGCGTCGTATTCGTTATATTCCCCGTGAGCTGCGTGGTCTCGTATATCTTTCCATACTTTCACATCACCATAGCGAATCTTGTTGTACACTTCTGCTTTCAAGCACTTCTCGTTCAGAGCCTGAAGCCGATCCGATTCCTTTGGCGACAGCCCTTTCAGATTTAGTATTTTACGAAGTCCAGTTTCTAATGCAGCACCACAAATTGAAGCGGCGGCGTCTTTATACTTTTCGCTTAGGAAATAATCGGCCATTTCCAAGAAATCGCCAAAGACATTTGCCGAAATCGTCGCTTCTAACTTTTCTATATACCCTTGTCCAATGTCCTCTCTGAGCGATTCGAGAATCCTAATCCCAGATTCTGCGTAACTCTCGGCGACTTTTTCCGTGCATTTGCTAAACTCTATATAATAATCAGAATTGCGTCCTGTTACATCCCCCAGAAAAGTCAACGTCTGTGTTGCCCAACCCGTAAAAGGACCCTTTTCCATATAAGGAATACCTCTAAGCATTTTTTTCTGAGAAAGAGCCCATTTCCCTTTTTCAATGAGATTATTTACTCTTTCAATTGCATGTTCTTTCAGTTTCACTCGATATCCTCGCCTACTTAATCAACCAAATATCCGTTATCCTTCTGCCTTCACCCCGCCCCATTTCGCCATCGCCATGCCTGCGAGGAACCAGCCGATGGTCACATTCGCGATATAGATTAGTGTCAACGCCGTGCTGTAGGAGGGTACCAGCCAGTTTTGCAGGTGCCAGCTGACTTCCCCTGTCGAGGCAACGAACATCACAAACAGCGCCTTCCCAAAGAATGACAATCCTTGAACCGCCTGCAGAAGAGAGGCTGCGATAAAGGCAACAAGAAACGAAATGATGAGAGCCATTATAGCTACGCTACCAAGACTGTCGATGCCCTCCAAGTACTCAATGCAAACGAGCGGACCTTGTCGCAGCATATTCGGAAAACTCGTCTCGCCCTCGAGTTCATCGGAAGGGAGCGGGTAGATATACATCCCCGAACCGTCTGTATTCTCTTTCAGAACCTCGAAAACAGCCTGTGGATTCTCAAAGCGTGAGACTCCCACCTCGTTTCCATGCATGAAACCAAAGATGGCTACCCACAAATAGTACACCACTCCGCCGATCACCGCACTCTTAATCAACCTGCCCATGATTGTCTCCCATACAATATGTGATTGCACTATGAATCCAAGATCGGAGAGATCCTTCGTCACGCACGGTCAGGTAAGGATTACGGTATTGAATAGGCGCGTGACTCAGGATGACAGGTTTAGGGATTCGCCTTTCATCTTTCATCTTTCTCTGCTTTTCCCCTTTTCATCCTTCATCCTTCCGCCTTCATCCTTTTCTTCGCTTCCCCCACCAGCTCAGGCTTTCGTCGTAGCGCCACTGCGTATTGAAGTGGCCGCCGTCGAATTCGACATGCTCGTGCGGGACACCTGCTTTTAACAATCTCTGCGACAGGATGCGCGCGCCCCATTGCAGGTGAAACTCATCGCGCAGGCCGCACTCGATATACAGACCCGACAGCTTTTTCAGATTGGTAATCACTTCGTCGCGCTCCACCATACGGACCGGGTCGTGCGCCAGCCAACGTGCCCAGACATCTTCGCGAATTTCACCCGTTTCCAAATCAAAGGGAAAGTCGAAACCGTAAGGACTGTCAGGATTGGGAGAGTAACAGGCCGCCATCGCGACTTGATTGATCGCGTCATGACTGACCGGATGCAAGGGATCACCATAATGCTCGATCATCGCCTGAATCGAGTCATACTTCTGAATTTCCCGCAGCGCTTGCGGAAATCCCGTCAGGTAGCCATACTCGAAATAGCAGTCACCGGAATGCACCAGCGCCCAGCCGAACAGGTCGGGATTCCGCGCCGCTAAAACGAACGCGCCGTAACCGCCGGACGACTTGCCGACCAGTACGGTTTCATTAGCAGTCATGCCGGAGCGATAGCGTTCGCGCATCCACGGAATCAGTTCGCCCGTAAGATGATCTTCATAGTCGCCCACCGCCGACGAATTAATATACTGACAGCCGCCCAAATTCGTAAACGGATCAGGCATCACGACCACACAGGGCGGCACCTTTCCTTCATCAATCAGTCGTTCCAGCCGCTCCGGAAACGTTTCGCCCCACGCGCTCCAATTGTTATGCGACA
>JAHIZR010000193.1 GCA_018814465.1 bacterium
CCCGATGCTCCTCCGGCAGAACGCAATATTCTGGGTGTGATCGCCAAGGTTGGCCTGGACGCGGGCAAGGCTGTAATTGCGCAACGCGCGCGCGGACAACGTGTTATCGAAATCATCGGCGGCAAGAAAGTCCATCCGGTTACCTCAATTCCCGGCGGCTTGACCAAGCGCATCAGCAAGGAAGAGCAACAGGAAATGATCAAAATCGGGGAAGAGATGGTCGAGTTCGCCAAGTTCACGATTCAGGTTGTTAATGACGTCGTGCTTGCGAACAAGGCCTATGTTGATCTGATTCTGTCCGATACCTATGCGCATGCGACCTACAATATGGGTCTTGTTGACGAGAACAATAAAGTGCATTTCTACGACGGCAAGGTAAGAGTCACCGGCCCCGACGGTTCCGAGCATTGCAAGTATGAAGCGAAAGATTATCTCAAATATGTTTCTGAGCACGTCGAGCCTTACAGCTACCTGAAGTATCCCTATCTGAAGAAAATCGGCTGGAAGGGCTTTGTTGACGGCAAGGATTCCGGCATCTACAAGGCTTCTCCTCTGTCGCGTCTGAACGCCGCCGACGGGATGCGGACGCCACTGGCACAGGCCGAATATGAACGCTACTTTGAAACCCTGACGGGCGACAAGAGCGGCAAGAAGCCCGTGAACGCCACCCTTGCTACGCACTGGGCGCGTGTCGTCGAGCTAATGTACGCCGCCGAGGAAACACTCATGCTGGCAAAGGACGACGAAATCACCTCCGACGAAATTCACAAGATTCCCGAAGGGATCGTGGGCGTAGGTATCGGTATCGTTGAAGCTCCGCGCGGCACTCTGACGCATCATTATAAGACCGATAACAAGGGCTTCGTGACTGAAGCGAATCTGATCGTCGGTACGACGAATAATAACGCACCGATCACGATGTCCATCAAGAAGGCCGCCGAAGGCGTCATTCAAAAGGGCAAGGAGATCACGGACGGAGCTCTAAATCGAATCGAGATGGCTTTCCGAGCGTACGATCCTTGTTTCGGTTGTGCGACACATACTTTGCCGGGTGAGATGCCGCTGGAAGTTGTCGTTCATGATGCCGAAACCGGCGAAATCGATCAGATCGCAAGCCGCAATATGTGATGAGTATGCTGCCTGCACCGACTCTCATACTTTGCCTGGGCAATGAGGTCCTGAGTGACGACGGCTTCGGACCGGTTGTGGCGAGCCGTCTGCGCGAACTTGGCATCGAAGATAATAACACCGAAGTCATCTTTGCGTCCTTGGCTGGATTCGTGTTGATCGACTTGCTGAAGTGCAGAGATCGCGTGCTGGTTGTGGATACGATCTGCACAGGTGAACATCCGGCGGGTACATTGCGCAAGTTTCCTTTCGGTGTCTTCACTCCTTCGCGCAGTCTGACAACAAGCCATCAGATCAGCCTACCGACAGCAATCGAGCTCGGCAAGATATTGGGCTGCACCATGCCTGCGCAAATCGATGTGCTGGCGGTGGAAGCGGAAGATGTCGAAACCTTGCAGGAGGAACTCACTCCCGCGGTTGCCGGTGCGGTTGAAGATGCGGTGGAGTATATAAAAGAGTGGTTAGTCGCTGAATTCAAGGAGGTAGAAAATGCCCGAGAATATCCCTGAAAGACCGTCCCCGGATTCCGAACCGAAGAAGTGTCCGGAATGTCAGGGTCGCGGATGGGTTGATAACCGCTGTCTGACTCCTGATCACACTCACAAATGCCCGATCTGCGACGGCAAGGGTATCAACGCAATCGAAAAAGAATGCTATGCTTGCCGAGGAACCGGACTGCTTGAAGTCCGTCAAGTCGATAAAAATCCCTGCCCTCTGTGCGGTGGCGCGGGAATATACCCTGTTCCAATGTCAATGCGCGCTCAGGAGTTCGCTTATAATCCCGGCAGACGTAAACTGTAGAATACACTTGAATATCTGAGATTCTCGAAATAGCTCAGTATTCGGCGCCTGAAGAGGGCGCTGTTTGTTTGGTCAAGGAGCCGCAGTCTGCCGCCTTGCCGGAATAGTAACTGATAATTAGTGAAAGAGGATAAAATGGAAATACCTTTGGTTCGTGATGTTCTGAAAGAATCGAATGCACGCGCGGAAGAAAACCGAAGCGAATTCAAGGAACACCGAGTATTTGTTGTAAACGTGATGAGTTCGCCGGGATCCGGAAAGACCGAAATCCTGAAAAGAACGATTTCCGATTTGAGAAAACAGAATATTCGGTGTGCCGTAATTGAAGGAGATATCACCTCAACTCTCGACAGTGAACGATTGACACCGTTGGGGATTCCTGTCGTGCAGGCGAATACGGAGCCTTTCGGCGGCGATTGTCATATCGGATCTCACCTTGTCCAAGGAGCCCTCAAACATTTGGATCTCGATTCTCTTGATGTGCTATTCATCGAAAATGTCGGCAACCTCGTTTGTCCCGCTGAGTTTGACCTCGGTGAAGATAAAAAAGTTGTCGTGCTTTCCCTGCCCGAGGGATCGGACAAACCGCTTAAATACCCGCTGATGTTTCGAGAGTGTCATGCTTGCCTTGCCAACAAAACCGATCTCGCGCCTTATCTCGATGTGAATCTTGCGGAAGTAGGAGTGAACGTCAACCGGATCAACGAAAACATCGTGTTCATTCCGCTCTCCGCTAAAACCGGAGACGGATTCGACGCTTGGATCGAGTGGATTTTGTACGGAATTCGAACGAAGGAGACCATGTAATCTGGAAAGGATAATAGGAAAAGGCTCTTAAACGTTTGGAACTTTAGGTCATTGATAATTTCCTTTTTCTGTTGGGGTATGTTTGTGTGAATAAGCACCGAAAAAGCAATCCTCGATCTTTGTTGGATTCTCATGGATTGTCTCGATATTCCGGACCAAACCAATTATCTGCAAACGCCTACACGTTATTAGGATGATATCAGCATATTGAGCCCTGTGAGCAATTAGCTTACAGGGCTTTCTCTCATTGCACTCACAGGAACGTAAACACCAAACAATTGCCTAAGAGTTAAGTGTCTATAGTTGTTAATACTGCAGTATTGCTAAAATGATCTGAGTAATCCTACAGGTTCTATTCTATCTGGAGCATACTCGTTTTCTGGACGGTTAGATATGTTGAGTTAAATGGATTGTTAAGGTCTGATTTTGTTTGAGTTCGAAAGTCATGGGGAGAGGTAACTGAGAGCTGAGTGTTATTACTTGAGATTGTTGATATCGTCGATGAACCGGGAAAACGGCGGCGAGCCTCTTCGAACGAAGCGGACGTGACAAGGTGGATTCTTTCTGCATCAATCCTGGTATTCGAAATCAAACCTCTCACTGTTCAGCCATCTGGGGACAGCCCAAAGTTTGTAGTAAAGACTTGTATTATATCAAAAAAAGTAAGAGGCATATTGTTTTCAGTAATCATCAAGTAGAATCTGTAATCGAATGTCCACGCGATGAGCATTCATTACTGGGATTCCTAATCAGGCACAGAAGACTCCCGCTGTAAGACTTGAACTAAGCATCTGATTATATAAATATTAGGCAATAATCCCCTTTGAAATCAACAGATAGGCTATCTCAAGGTGAGGATTTGATCTCGAAATAGGCAGTCAATGAATTGAGCTCACTACCTTCAGGACACTGCATAATATCCTTGACTCTGAACCTCATATTCATTATTTGTAAAAGACGTGCTTTTGGGTGCCTTTAACTGATATGGAGCAAACCATGAAAGCTGCGAAGAAGCCTTTCACAAAAATCTCGGTCTGTATGTGCTGTTTGACGCTGTTCCTGATAATGTGTGCAGGGACGGTTCTTGCGCAGCAGTCCCAGATGAGCAAATCCGAGTTGCAGAAAATCGCCAATAGCGATATCGAGCTGACGGACTATCTGCAGCTTAGCGAGCGAATGGCTCAGGGCGAACAACTCAGTGAATCCGAGAAGCAATACTTCCTTGATTTGGAAGATCAGTTTTCCGATGGGCGGGATGGAAGCGGCGGCTTGGATAATCAAGGTGGACCGGATGATTTTCAATATGTCTTCCGGGATAATGTCGCTCCCGATGATGTGCCTTATGAGTGGATCGAGTTGCGCGGAGATGAGGAAGCGACTTGGATCGGCGGTTATGTCGATTTCACGAGCTGGGACGACGGCCGTTCGCGGGCGGCGATTCCGATCGGCTTCCCCTTTCCGTTTTACGGAGTGTCTTACGACAGTTTCATCGTTGCGACAAACGGATTTCTGGAATTCACCACCACAGCGACGACTCTCAGTAATGTGTGCCTGCCGGCATCCAGTGTGGCCGGACCGATGATCGCGGTGTTCTGGGACGATCTGCATCTCTTCTATGGGGGCCGGACGGATACGATAACCATCGGCTACAAGAGCTTTGAAGATTATTTCGTCATTGAATTTGATGAAATCGGTTTCTATACCTCCAACTGCCGTAATCAACCGTTGAAATTTGAGGCAATTCTTTATCCAAACGGCAGCATCAAGCTGCAGTATAATACAATAATTCGCCCGGCGACGAACTGTGAAAATTCACAGACAATCGGAATCCAGGAGGCGGGCGCTGCGGGTTCTTCGGCTTTGAATTATGTCTGTAACGAGACAGGTATCCAGCCGGAAGACGGTCTTGCAATTCTATTCGAACGCGCGCCGGGCGTACCGAATCCTTGTTCAAATGTTACAGCCGTTTATAATGATCCCGATGTCGCACTCACTTGGAATGATCCGCCTGAGGATACACAGGGCAATCCCATCACCATCGATAACGTTGAAGTATGGCTGGGAGCGGCAGAGAGCGGACAACTCCTTGCTACGGTCGGCCCCGGTGTACAATCCTATGTACATTCTGATGCGCCTATCGGCAACCTAACCTACACCATCCGGCCATACCTGGATCCATATTATGGAATGGCTGTATCCGCTCCGGTTCAAGTGGGTACTCCTTCTTATTTCAATGATTTTGAGGCAGACGATGGTCTTTGGGAACCGACTCCGGAAACAGACGGCTGGGGCTGGGGTCCTCCATGGGGAGTTGCGGATCTCATTCCATACAGTGGTCAGAATGTCTGGGGAACCCAGCTTACGGGTAATTATGGAAACAGTGTCTGCTGGCAGCTTGATTTTAATCAAAGCTATGCCGTTATCAGTCCTGCTGCTGCCATCGAATTTTGGTTCTGGAACAAATCGCAGCTCAACTACGACGGCACGAATTTCAAGGCTAGCGTGGACAACGGCATAACATGGACCGTTCTGACCCCTTCAATCGGCGAATATAATGTCGCGGCTATGAATACTGCTAATGCCTGTATCGCCGGTGAACCTGGATGGAGTAGTACGACGCCTTTGGTCTGGCAAAACGTGGTAATTCCGGTCGGGGAATTTCTCGGTCAGGCTCCGATTTTTCGCTTTGAATTCAGCTCAAACAGTACGACAAACTCGTACCCGGGTTTCTATTTCGATGATATGACGATGTGGGGCTTGCAGCCGCAAGCTGGAATTCCGCAGCCCTGCACGAACTTGACTGCAGAAGAAATCGATGGAGATGCGCGGTTGACATGGACTGACCCAGTATTTGATACGCAGGGCAATCCCATTACAATTGATAATGTTGAGATATGGTTGGGAACTCCTGGAATAGGTGTTTTGGTCGGGACGGTCGGGGCCGGGATACAGTCGTTCATGCATGTAAACCCGCCTAGCGGTCACCTTACCTATTCTATTCGCGCTTATCTTGATCCGTATTATGGCCAGGCTGTGTCCACAAATCTCACTGTAGGTACCCCTTCTTATTCGGATGACTTTGAAACTGATGAAGGTCTTTGGGAATCCGATAATCCCGATGGCTGGCAATGGGGTTCACCATCGAATGGACCGGGCAGTGCGCACAGCGGCACCAATTGCTGGGGAACACTCCTCGATGCGAACTATCCGGCAGGATCCTGCTTCAGTATGATCTTGGATCTCCCTCTGACCGTTGAAAGTCCTACAGCTTCTGTGGAATTCTGGTGCTGGTACGATTCAGAACTGGCATATGATGGCTGTAACTTAAAAGTGAGTGCCGATGGTGGTAATACATGGGAAATCGTTGACCCTGTGCGACCATATGACCGGGATGCTTTCAACACGACCAATGCCTGTATTCCGGGTGAAAGAGGCTGGGCAGGACACGATCAGGGATTCTGGGAATACATGGTCGTGCCGATCGGTCAGTACGTCGGTCAAATACTGCAGTATAAATTTACCTTCGGCAGCGACGGCTCGGTTCAATATACCGGATTTTTCTTCGATGATCTGGATATCTGGGGATTGTCCGAACCAGTGGGGGCGCCGGTATCCGGTACGATTACCCTTGATGGCGGCGCGGGCGCAATGACTTCTGTTTCTGTTCACGCTAACGGACTCGGCAACCCAGTTACCAATCCAATTGCCGATGGCACATATATTCTAGCTAATGTATTGGTCGGTGAACGCACTATCTGGGCTGCACTAAACGGTTATCATGATGCCTCAACCAATGTGATCTTGACGGAAGCCGGTTTGACTGGAGTCAACCTGTCTCTTATTCGTCTCGATCCTCCAGTTCCGACTGGATTGGACGCTTCTATCAACAGCGCAACTGGTGTTGTAACATTAGATTGGGACACCTCCGCTGATCCGCTGGTTGACAGCTATAATGTTTATCGCAAACTACAGGATGATGCGAATTACGTTCAAGTCGGCAATGTCGCCACAACCTTGTTCACCAATGACTTGAGTGAAGTCGGCTCCGGCATTTATCATTACGCAATCAGCGCGGTTGATGAGGATGTCACGACACCTGTCGAGTCAGACATGACAGCTCCGGTTACCGTTCTGTATGGCGAATTACCCACGAGCGGTCTGGTCGCCAACGGCAGTTTTGACGATAAGATCGTCCTTGACTGGTTTGAGCCGGGCACTCCGCCATCTTTTGAGATTTTCTATGATGATGGAACGAATGAAGTTGGTGGTATCGGTTTCAATGGAGGCACCGGCTGGTTAGTTTCGAGGTTCTCAACTGTTTCCGGTCCGGCAATCCTAACCTCACTCAAGATGTTTTTCACCTCTCAGGCAATAGCAGGTGATCCCTTCCAACTCGGCATCTTTGCTGATAATGGCGGTCTGCCGGAAGACATTCCGCTCTTCACCATTGAGGACAGCCACACCGGGCCATATGATGACTGGCGGACATGGGAATTGCCAAGTCCTGTAGTGATCCCTTCGGGTGTGTTCTATATCGGAGTCAATCAAACCGCAACCGCTAATGTTTCAGTAGGAGGCGATCAGGACACCCCGTTCATCAACAATACTTTCTACTATAAGACGCCAACCGGCGTCTGGACGACGTTCGAGCCGGCTGTGATCGCGATTCCGATGTTTCGATGCTTTGCCTCCGGTAGTTTCGCTGCAGCGATGGAAAGCAGATCCGCTCCGATTAAACTCGCCCAATTACCGGATGAAGAACTCGCTAAGAGCAGAGATAATGAACCGGTCGGCAGCAAATTAGCTAAAAGTCAAAAAGACAGCAGAGTGACTCCGCCAAGCATTTCTGCGTCTGCTGAAATTCCCCCTGACAATCTGGTTCGTCGCGCAGCTGCAGCTGTCGCGCGTCATGCCCCGAACGTAAGCCTTCCGGTGAATCGCCGTCAAAGCAATGCTCTGGATGACGTCGTGTATTATATCGTTTATCGCCGCCCGGCGGGAACCGGAGCTTACACCGATATCGGTCACCCCACTACAGAACATTTTGAAAACACCGGTCTGATAGAGAATGTGTTTTATGACTATCAGGTTACAGCCTTTTATGACAACGATGAGGAGTCAGGACCAACATCGGCAGTCACTATGGCCTGCAATATGGCTCCGGCTGCTCCAACCAGTGTCAATGCTGTTTCTGATCCGCCGAGCGGAGCGTTAATCACCTGGATTGATCCGATCGCCAATGCCGACGGTTCGCCCTGTGTGGATCTTACAAATATTCAGGTATTCCGAGACAACGTTCTTGTCGGTACTGTTGCTTCAGGCGAGCAACAATATACGGACACTCCCGCACAAGGCGGCTACTATACATGGACACTGCGCGCAATCGATGAAGTCCCGAACGTGAGTGATGAATCGAATAGTGCCGGCGGTATTGCCGGAAATCCAAGTTATTTCTCGAATTTCGATACAGACGATGGCGATTGGATTTCAGACAATCCGGACGGCTGGCAGTGGGGCGCACCTACAAATGGTCCGGGCGCTGCTCACAGCGGCACGAATTGCTGGGGAACCTTACTATCCGCCGATTATCCGGCTGGTGCGTGTTACCAATTGACGCTCAATCCCGAAATGCCTATAACTCAGCCAGATGCGCGACTTGAATTCTGGACTTGGTACGATACCGAGCTGTCTTATGATGGATGCAACCTCAAGGTCAGCAGCGATGGGACAACATGGGAA
>JAHIZR010000194.1 GCA_018814465.1 bacterium
GATTTCGGATTCACCGATCTGATCGCCATTATATAGTGTCTGCAAATTCAGATTGACATATCCTTCACCGCCGAAAGTTTCGGCAAAGTGCACATAAGCGTCCGCCTGTGTGGGATGGACGGTTTCCCAGCCGTTGGGAGGGCGCTCGACCGGAATTTCTGTTAAGGGAACCGGGAGCATCATATCGCGCAGTGTGCCGCGGAAGAAATCGAATCGGAGTCGGGAGAGGGTCAGCCGAGCGGAGGCGTATTCGCTGCCCGCATCAAATTCTCTATCGTCAACGGTTTGCTGCGAATGGATAATGATTCTTCCTTCAAATAGCTGCGGTTCCGTTCCGGTCAGACGGATACGATAACCTTCCAAATCGAGAGTCGAACTATCGATTGCTCCCGCCGGAACAAATCTTGACACGACGACCGAATCATCCAACTGGTTGACCAGATTCGGCAATACCATTAAGAGAGTATCATCCACCTGCGTCTGATTAGAGAGCTCGATTCGCATGGAACCGGAGCGAATGGTGGCGAACTCGATCAGGTGCTGATTCTCAATCATGATCGCCGTATCGCCATAGAGCAGCTGCTCAGGGAAGCGTCCTTCATAAAGGTCGGATGTTACCGTATCGATCTGGACGGCGAGAGTAATGTGGTCGGTTGAATCAATGCTTACCGATGCACCGCCCGTTCCCGTGCCTCTTACTTTGAAGAGGCACGTCGTGCTCAAGTGAGCTTCTCGCAGGTCACAGTTTAATACAATCTGTTCTCCGGCAGCAATGCTTCCAATCTCGGTAATTACGCCGGATAGGAAAGCAGTTCCAAAGATGATTTCGAGATTCTCAACAGCATACGGCAAACCGTTGATCAGAACCAACCTCGCAGTTCCCGTATCAGTTTGTGCACTCACGATCAACTCGTTCGCTGTAAAAGTTTGAGTAGCTTCCAGCAAATGCGGTTCGATCTCAAGTGTTGCATCATGCAGAGCGGCAATCTCCGGATTCAGAGAACCAAGCGAATAATAGAAGACTGAATCAAGATTGATCGGAACTTGAATCGCGTCAATCGGTCGCTGAATTTCAAACTCCAGCGGCTGGAAATAAAGACAATCTTCAATGGCCACGCTCGTTTCCGTCCAGAGCGAGAAATAAGCGTTGCTGTCGGCGTCCATGCCGATCCCGGAACTATTTGCTCGCAAAACCGAATCAGGATCGGTTAAATCCCAGATCCCGTAGGTCCGCTCGCCCATAGGGACAATCAAATCGATATCCCACCACAGAGAGCCGGGCTCCTTGGGAAGCGTGCAGCCTTCAAACCACAGCATGAAAGCGAGTAAAAGAAACAGAGGACGGAACAGCATCCGTCCTCTGAGTTTGTAGAATCGAATCGAAGGCATAGTACCTCGCAGGATCAGGTGCCCATCGTCCAACTGGTGAGATATTTCTTCTGATCGGGAGTGAGCGTGTCGATCTTCGTGCCCATCGTCTTCAGCTTGAGAGTCGCGATGTACTTTTCAATTTTTTCGGGCACTTCGTGGACATGCACTCCGAGTTTCTTCGAGTTCTTAAGAGCGAATTCGGTGGTCAAAGCTTGCGTGGCAAAGCTCATATCCATCACCGAAGCCGGGTGCCCGTGCGCCGCGCCGAGATTCACCAGACGGCCTTCCGCGATGACATTGAGCTTGCGGCCATTGGGCATGGTGTAGCGGTCAATGAAGGGAACCACATTTTTCTCGACATGCTTCGACATTTTGGCCAAGCCCTTCAGATCGAGTTCGATATCGAAGTGGCCGCTGTTGCAGACGAACGCTCCATCCTTCATCTTCTTGAAGTGTTCCGGACGGAGGACGTGCATATTGCCGGTAACGGTGCAGAAAATATCGCCGAGTGGAGCCGCCTGCGCCATCGGCATCACGCGAAAACCATCCATCTGCGCTTCCAGCGCGCGAATAGGATTAATCTCAGTGATGATAATGTTAGCGCCGTGACCGGAAGCGCGCATCGCGAAGCCTTTGCCGCACCAGCCATAGCCCGCGACGACGATGGTTGTGCCGGCAATCAGCTTGTCGGTGGCGCGAATGATGCCGTCGAGTGTGGATTGTCCGGTGCCGTAACGATTGTCGAAGAAATGCTTGGTCTCTGCGTCATTGACGGCAAAGACAGGAAAGCGCAAGTTGCCTTCACGCTCGAGCGCGCGCAGGCGAATCACGCCGGTCGTCGTCTCTTCAAGGGACGCAACGATGTTTTCCGAGTACTCGATATGTGACGTATGCAAACCGTGAACAAGATCGGCGCCGTCATCCATGGTAATCGAGGGCATATGCCGCATGGCCGCGTCCAGATGCTGATAGTAGGTCTTATTATCCTCGCCTTTGATCGAGTAGGTGCGCACGTCATAGTACTTGACCAGCGCCGCCGCGACATCATCCTGAGTAGACAGCGGATTGGAGGCTGTAAGCACGAGATCCGCGCCGCCGGCTTTCAACGTTGCCATCAGATTAGCGGTTTCCGCCGTGACATGCAGGCAGGCCGACATGCGGTGACCCTTCAAAGGCTTCTCTTTTGCGAACCGTTCGCGGATCGCCGCCAGCACGGGCATGTCATGATCAGCCCAGAGAATACGGTCGCGTCCCTTCGCGGCAAGAGACATATCCTTGACGTGGTATTTAGCGCCCGAGTTGGTTTTTTTCTTTTTTGCGGTTGTTATCATAATGTTTATGCCAGTTCGTTAATTTTATCTAGATTTTCCCATGTAAAGCCATCACCGGTGCGGC
>JAHIZR010000195.1 GCA_018814465.1 bacterium
CCAGCCCCGCCGCCAACGGTCGATCCTGAGCCATTTTAAGCTTGTCTGCCATGTGAGTCTCCTTACTGAATGTCCGGCACTTTATCTAAACTTATAAAGACCGAATCCCAAAGGCAAACCCGCTATCACAACATAGGAACTTCGCCCCCCTGCCGCGCTTACTCGATTGTACTTCAGATTTCATATTTCATACCTCATATTTTACGGTTCAATCACGCTCGCCCGCGGCCGCCCGCGCACGTCGGACAAATTCGGCTTCTTGGGATACAGATTCAGCCCCCGCAATTCGATCCGGATCTCCTCGGCCCGCGCCGTCCCCTCATAGGGCGTTTCGCGGTTGGATATCACTTCGCACTGCTCCCAGCGGCTGGTATCGTCGTGCGGCCGGAACTTCACCCGCTTGGGCGCGCCCATCCATTCTCCCAGCGCGCAGACCGTCGTCAAAAAACTGTCGCGGTTCTGGCTGTTCAGAAAATAGAGCAGCACCGCATGATAGCGAAAGCCCTGCAGCTCCGTCACCTCCTCGCCCCAGGCATTCGTTCCCAGCGTAACATAGACCGGCTCGTAATCCTGCGCCAGCCGCGCGTTCGGGCGCGGCAGAATGATCGTCGTTCCAATCTGATTCTCGCCCTCATAGAGCTGCGCCTGCGGCGCGCCGCTGCCCCGGATCATCTTCCCTCATCCTGCACGGGGGGGGGTCTTATTTCATCCTTCATCCTTCATCCTTTGCATCCTGCTCTTCGTCTGCTCCGACTCGCCGCCGCGCTATGACAACATCTATCTCGCCATCGCCGCCGGCGACGCGCAGGATATGGTTAAGCACCTCCAAACCACCCCGCTCGAAACCGGCAGCGCCGACGGCTCCACACCTTTAATTGCCGCGATCGTGGCCGACTGTTCGGATTGCGTCAAAGCCCTCCTGAAACGGGGCGCGGCGCTTGACTATCATCCCTCCCATGTCCAGCCCCTGCATTTAGCCTGCGACACTGCCGGCGTCGCCATCGTCACATTGCTGCTGCGCCAGGATCTCGACATTAATGCGATCGACCGCTTCGGCTTGTCTCCGCTCGGTCATGCCATCCTCCATCGCCGGCCCGCCACCGCGCGCGTGCTGCTGGATCGAGGAGCCGATCCCAATAGTATCTGGACTTACGATTCCCCCCTGCTCGCGCTGGCCGCGCAATTCGATTCAACCTGTTTCGAACTACTGCTGAAGTCCGGCGCGGACCTGACCCTCGCTCACCGTTCCGAATGGCCGCCGCTCCATGCCGCCGCCGCTAACGGCCAGCTCGGCCTCATCCAACGGCTCCTCGATCTCGGCATTGCGATCGACCTCGCCCGGCCCAACGGCTCGACCCCTTTAGCCGAAGCCGCCCTGCAGGGCCAGACCGCCGCCGTCCAATTCCTGCTCGACCACGGCGCGGATCCCACGGTGCGCGTCGGTGGCTACTCCATCGCCGAACTCGCCAGCCGGCTGCATCCGGGAACCGCCTTGCTTGTTGACGCAGCTACTCATCGTTGAGCCGGCAGCCCGCGCGATTTTTTTCGCCGCGCAGGGTCGCTGACCCCTGCCGGACAAATATTAACAGGAACTACAATGGAAACTGTCAACGAAAAATACATATATACCAGCCATTTAGAACCCGCACCGCAACCCGTTTTTAGGGCGATGGAACGATTGCATGCGCTTTTGACTGATCGCCTTCAAAATAAATACGTCGTTACTCCTAAAGGTTTAAAATGGACGTCGGAAGCAAAGCGTAATCTTGCTGACGAAAACAGATGGATTATTGATATTACAATCAGTGACTGGGACAACGAGGTTCACATCTATTGGGAACCGTCGATGTCAGATGAGTTCGAACGAGACGGAAAGCGCACTATACTCGGATTATACTTAAAACAAGCTGTTTTCAATCTTGGATATCCTTCATTCGCGAACCTCGTCTAATTCATTTTTCTTCGCCGCGCAGGGTCGCTGACCCTGCCGGAACCATCGCGCCGGCAGCCATTCATCGTAATCCCGGCGGGGCGCGCGAAATTTTTTACAATCACCGATCACCCCCTCCCCGCCGCCGCCGGCTTCCGGACACAAAAAAAACGGCGAGCATCGCGCCGCCGTAAATTTCCGCCGATAACCTTCCGCATATATTCAACCGCCCGCCGCCTCCCCTAACTTATTTTCCCTCTCGCTTGCTTCTTCATACCACACTGCATATCTTGCACTCCAACCCTGCATCGCATTGAACTCGTTAATGAGTTCCTCACCTATCTTTACTTTGTTCCCCCTACAGCATGCTTTACTGCTGAAAAGTGCGTCACGGTATTCGCTTTGTGCGGAATGTGAATGTTTGCTACCGTAGCAAAACGTAGCCGATTAAAGCTAAGACTTGACTTACGATTGGGCTAAAAAACAAAAAACAGTCAATTAAATGACTGTTTTATTTGCGGGACCGACGGGACTCGAACCCGCGACCTCCGCCGTGACAGGGCGGCGTTCTAACCAACTGAACTACGATCCCAATTCAAAACTCCATAGTGGGCGATGACGGATTCGAACCGCCGACTTCCTGCGTGTAAAGCAGGCGCTCTAAACCAGCTGAGCTAATCGCCCCCGGGTGAGGTACCGGTTGCGACGCTCTTATCGCGAGCCATAATCCCATATGGAATGACAACACAGAAACCCAGTACCAACAGAATCGGCGCCAAAGTCAGACTCAGGAATCCATCATGGGGGCCTTGGGCCAGACACAAATAGCCGATAATTAGAATTAGTAACCCACTCCCCAGAATCAGATAATTCTTGCGAGTAAAAGGCACCTGAAACCTCGGAGCCTTACGCTCCTTAGGTGAGGAGCCATGAGATCCTTGCGGAGAAACCTTTTCGGCTGTTTTCTGTTGGGGTTTGACTGCGATGAGTTGATTCGCTCTTGATTCAAGAAATCTTGCTTCAGAACTCATAATTTAGTGAATAACTTCCGTTTTGTCAAGAAGCTATCCTACTATGGCGCTCTGAAAAAAGGCATTTAAGTATATAATTATCAAAGCTATATTTCATGGTAATCAACATATGCTATAATGGCAGATTCGGACTCTACCTCTCATCTTCAGAGGGAATATCTTCCGGAGGAATCATCATAACCGGCTCTCCTCCCCTGGCAGAAATCCGGCGCATCAGGGACAATTCATAGTCTGAATTCAAAATGGAAGACGTAGCTTCGGTATCAGCAGGACCGCGAGACAGCAGCATTCCCAGCGGCGAACTGGGAGCAAACAATCTATTGAAATTGATCAGCGGCGGTTTGGGATACTCGACGATTTCCACACGCCGCCTCGGTTTGTAGCCAGCCTGTTCTTTGGCATAGGCAATCGCATCCAACAATCCGCCC
>JAHIZR010000196.1 GCA_018814465.1 bacterium
ATAGAACTCGAATAGTGCAGCCCTCAGGATGACATATAGTAGGTGGCCCGCACGCAACGCCCGTATAATCACAGGCAGTACGACAAGATGTTTTCTCCCACTCACTAGGGTGGGTTTTTTATTGCTATTCGAAGCGGCGGAGGCTTTCGTTGAGGGCGGCATGATCGCCGTAGAGGACAATGAGGTCGTTTTCCTGAATGACGGTATCTTCATAGGGGGCGGACAGAGGGCAGGAGCCGCGAATGACGGAGATGATGGAACAGCGTTCTTCACTCTTAAAGCCCAGTTCGCCGAGGGTCTTGCCGATTTTGGTGCATTCGGAATCGATGGGAACCGCTTCGATCAGCCGTTTCATCAGCAACGATTGCAGTTCGCGGTCCAGCGTGCCTTTTTCATCCTCGGATCTCAGGAGTCCATAGCTGCGACGGCGGACAATGTCGATTTGAAAGGCGACGATATGCGGAGGAATATGATAGTGACTGAGCAGTTCGGCAAAGAGGCGCAGCGAGGTTTCGAACTCTTCGGGAACGACGATATTCGCGCCGAGTTTTTCAAGCTGCTCGACTTCGTTGACATAGCGCGTGCGGGCGATGATATGCACAGCGGGATTCAGATTGCGCATGATGGAGATGGCGCGGCGCGTGGCTTCGGCTTCGGAAATAGCAATCACGGCGCTGTCGAACTCTTCGAATCTGATATGGCGCAGAATCTCGGAGCGGGTGACATCGCCGTAGTGAGTGTGTTCTCCGGCGGCGCGCGCGGTACGAACGGTTTCGGGATTGTTGTCAAGGATTTCGTGATGAATGCCGGCCTCGCGCAGGACGCGGGCGACATTGCGGCCATTGACACCGTAGCCGATAATCAGCACGGCGGGCTTTTGGCGGCGCGGACGTTCCGCCTGAGCCTTGCCATGACTTATTATCTTTGACGATCCGAAACGAGTGTGCGCGTGCCAGGCGATATGCGGGGCAAGCTGCATGATCAACGGGGTAACAGCCAGCGATAAACTCGAAGCGGCGATGAAGTATTGAAATGCGGTCTGCTCGATCAGACTGCCGTTCAGCGCCGCGGTCATGAGCAGGAAGGAGAATTCACCGATCTGCGCCAGATAGAAGCCGCCCTGTACGCTTTCGCGGAGGGAGATGCCCAGCGGTTTGCTGATGAGGACAATAATGAGCATCTTAGCTATAATCACACCGACGGCGACAATCATCACGGGAGCGAGATGCGTCATCACGAACTCAAGATTGAGCAGCATGCCCACCGCGACGAAAAAGAGACTGGAGAAGAGCGAGCGGAAGGGGACGACTTCCGAAAAGATTTGCGCGGAGTATTCGTTTTCTGAAAGAATGATCCCGGCGGCGAAAGCGCCTAAAGCTAAAGAGAGTCCGGCGAGTGAGGTAGCCCAAGCGGTGCCGAGGAGAACCAGAATCGTAAAGAGCAGGAAGACTTCGGGCGTGCGCATCCCGACCATCCAGTTCATGAGCGCGGGGAGTACGAAGCGGCCAAAGAGATAGAGCACCGTGACAAGAACAGCGACTTTGCCGATCTGCAGCCCGATGGCGGGGATGTCGGTATGACCGGACACGAGGATCCCGACAATCAGCATCATGGGTACGATGGCGAAATCCTGCACAACGCAGATGGTGACAACGCCGCGTCCGAGCGGTGTTTGCAGTTCGCCGCGATCCACTAAGCCTTTCAGGACGATGGCCGAGGAAGAAACAGCGAGTGCGAAGCCGATGACGATAGACGCGCCGATGCTGAGTCCGAAGGTGATACCGGCGATAAATCCGGCGGCGGAGGTGACAAGGACTTGCAGAAGGGCGATGAGGTAGATGCGCCCGGGAGTCTTGATTAAGCCGGAGAGAGAGAGTTCCAGTCCGACCATGAAGAGCAGCAGCACGACACCGATTTCAGCGGCGATTTCGACGTTATCAAGCGAGCTGACGAGTCCCAGACCGTGCGGGCCGATGAGAATTCCGGCGGCGACAAAGCCCGCGACCGGAGACAAACCGATTTTTCGGAACAAAAAGAGTACCGGCAGTGAGAAAAGAATGACGACCAGCAGATCGTTAAGAATGGGGATGTCGTGAGTCATGGATGTATGAAGTAATCAGGTATGAACTAAGTTTTAGCCCGGCTCGGCGGAGAAGTGTGATGATGAATCGGGATTCCGGATAACTCAACTGCGAGGACTTGTTGAGTTTCCGGAATGACAGCTATTCACTCTCGTGTCAGCATTTGTGTTCGATAAATAAGGAGAGTGAAAGGATTAACGGGCGGCGAAAATGAAATTGCGCATCAGGTATTGATAGCCTGCGTCTCCGGTGTGGACCAAGATATCGGTGTGTCCGGCCTCAGGCAGATAAACCAGCTCCTTTGGTTCGGGCGCGGCATTATAAACGACTTGTCCGTGATGTTCGAAGGGGAGCACCTGATCCCGACCGCCGTGGATCACGAGCAGCGGCGCGGTGAAGTTGCGGACGAAGGGCAGGTTGTTGAAATTGCCGTCGATGACAAAGGAGGGCGGCAGATTCAGCGGCATGATAACATCCGCCCAGCCTTCGGCATTCGCATAGGGAGTCTCCAGCACAATCCGGTAGGGGCTGTGGACTTCGGAGGCAAGATAGGCAGCCATGCCGGTGCCCAGCGAGACGCCATGATAGACAATGCTGTCGGGATGAACATGCAGCGAGTCGATCATGAAAGCGAACGCAGCCGCGGCGTCTTCGTAAAGTCCATCCAGCGTAGCCTTGCCTTCCGACATACCGAAACCGCGATAGTCGTAGGTCAACACATCGAAACCGGCGAGATAGTGCAGCTCGACTTCGAACCAATAGCCGGTCATATCCCGTTCGCGGCCGTGACAGTAGAGAATCGTGAAGCGGGGATTATCGTTCGCGTAGCGAGTTTTGATGTATGCGCCGTAGAGCGTGTTGCCGCCGGACTCGAAAGTGACAAGCTGCCGCTGATTTTCCGGGATGATGTAGGTTGAGAAGTTGTACGAGTCTGATTTGTCTGGATAGATGATCAGATCGTCGAGCGAGCAGGACGAGCAGAGCGCTGCGCAGAGCAGAAGCAGAGTGTATTTAGTCATGATCGTTCCCTCCGAAGGCGAGACTGTAGCCGATCTGCAGGGAAAGGGCACCGCGCCGATCAAATAAAGTCAAGTAATCAGGCGCATCCTTGTCGCGCTGAAAATTGAGTGCCAGGGCTTGCAGTTCGAAAACAAAGCGGCTGTGCTTGTAAGGGAAAGCCAAGCCGGCGAAGGCCGAGGGCAGATATTCCGGTTTCGAGTCGGTCTGAAAGGTATGCACGACGCCGAAAAAGGGAATGACCTGACGGCTCTCCCGGTTGGCCAACGTGGTAATGACTTCCGGGTAGATGCGGGTTTCCTGGAAATCGGAGAAAGCCAAGGCGGTCAGGCTGAGCGAGGGCTGCCAGCGTGCATCCGAACGAGCCGGAAACCAGCTAATGCCGGGAGTGACACCAAGAAATTTGAAGACCGCCGATGTGACATGAAAGTCGCTGTGGATATTCAGATGATCGGTGAGTCCATAGGTGGCTCCGGCCATCGCATAGGGAATAGGCACGGCTGGACCCCGCACGGAAATCATCGGCCCCCCGATTGAAGTCTGAACGGCAAGGTTGTCTTCTCCGACGGGCAGCATGCGCATTTGCGGACCACAGCCGCAGACAATCGCAAGCAGGAAAAAGAGAATGAGAAGGCGAGGAATCATGGCAAGCCCCTCCAAGGGTGCGGATTCGGTGGTGTCTGACATGTATGATTATAATTTAATGAAAAATACGGAGCTTGCAAGCGTTAGGAAGGGAGAAGTGAAGGCAGTGCACCCCTACCCTTCAAGCCAAGCTTGGAGGGGGAAAAGCAAGTAATTGTTATTTAATTAATTAACTGAATAGAGGTAAGTGACTTGAGATTTGGTTTTTTCTGGATTACCTTGAGTCAGAGTTCTAATACTTGGAGTTATAATGTCCGAACACTTTTCATTGATGATACCGGGGGCAACGGCGGCGGGCAAAACCGAGATTCGGGCGCCTTTCAATCAAACGGTGATCGCCACGGTTGATAAAGCAGGCTGGGATGCGTTGGAGACGGCAC
>JAHIZR010000197.1 GCA_018814465.1 bacterium
TCAATGATCCGTGCTTTGATGCTCCTTACTTCAATATAGCACGTTTCCACATAGTGTCAATCCTCAGTCCCCGTAGCCGCGCACGGCAGTGCACTCTTGGTTTTCTCCGCCCCCCCTGCCGTGCCTACATTCACGTTTCAAGTTTCTCGTTTCACGTTTCAAGTTTCATCCCTCATCCCTCCGCCCTCATCCCTTATTCTCACATCATAAGCAACATTCACTTGACATTTGCCAAATAATGTCGTATATTACATCCCAATATTATACCTCAGACCTTATATTCCATACCTTTTCATGCCGATTCCAACCGTTCTGACTTCCTATTTCAAATTTCAAATATTCAACCACTTACCCAGTTCGTTCGGTAAAAAAAGTTTTCACCCCCGCATTCGCTATGGCAAACTCCTCATTTCGTGATTACTCTCCGACAACTTGCACAACGATTTCGCGGGTGCGGGGACGGTTGTCGTGATCAATGACGACGATCTGCTGCCAGGTACCGAGCATGAGATGGCCGTTGCTGAAGGGTGCCGTCATACCCGGACCCATAAAGGTGGCGCGAATATGCGAGAAGCCGTTGTCGTCCCCCCAGGTCTCGCTGTGGCGGGACTTCATCGTGCGCGAGGCGAACTTCTCAAGTTGTTCCTGCATGTCCGCAACGAGCGCCGGTTCAAATTCAATCGTGGACACGGATGCCGTCGAGCCGGGGACGAACACACTGGCAATACCCGCATGAATGCCGGACTCGGTGATGATGGCTTGGACTTGCCGGGTGATGTCGATAATATCCGAGAATCCCTGTGAATGGATCCGGATTGTGCCGGTGTGAACCATGACCTCTCCTGTTGGGTTCTGTATGTTTGAAAGTAATTTATGGAAGAATATGAACTTATTCAAGGGATCAGGAAAATCGGATACAGATTAAACTTTCATGATTTATGCGGTGTCAAAGGAGCAAATAACAAGCAAAACAAAGTATATTAAGATAACAAAGCGAGGTAATGACGATGAAAAACCAATGGTGGTTCGTAATACTGTTAGCGGCGGGACTGATATTTGTCTTCGGCTGTGACAGCAACACGAGTACAACAGATGATCCCGAAACCCTGATGACGGATCAGGAAGCTCTTCAGGCGCTGTTCCTCGAAGATGTCGATCTCGAAGCCCCCGAAGTCTGGGGTGACGAAGATCCATCCGGCGGCGGCAGTCTGGATGAGCCGATTACTCCCCTGCACTGGGCTCGGCTGGGACATCGCACCAATACGCGGGTGCATGTGGAGATCGAGGGCGACAGCGTGGCAACGATTACCCGTGTTCATCACTTTCACGGCATGTTCCGCATTGTCACGGCTGTGACCGACAGCGGACGCGAGTATATCGATAAGGAAATGCACAACGAAGTGATTCGCAAAGCGCGCGCAATACGCATCCGCAATACACCGCGACCGCGACTGAATTGGAGAATCGTTGCCGTAACTCCGGATGTGCTGAATTCAATAGAGCCGAATCCGCATACGATCTATCCCGAGTCTGTGGAGATTTACCGGAATGCCGGGGAGACCATGGAATTATTAACCTCAATCGATGAACCGCTGCATACCTGGTTCCGTCGTCATGAATTGCCGGCTGTCTTGCCGGATGAAGAGCTGGTCGTATTCGTTAATGCGAACCGGGAGGGCGCTTTCGGTGTGCTGCATCCGCGTGTCTTCCGCGATGGACATGGCGGACGTCTGCCGCTGCATGATGACGGTGAGTATCCCGATGCGGTTGCCGGTGACGGAATTCTTTCCGGTAATTTCATTGTCGGACCCAGACCGGGCGTATTCCTGACAGGGATTGACTTGATTGACTTCATGACTCTGCATGATTCCGAAGCTCCCTATGACGCCGGCGGCTGGGGGATTCCCTACCGGGTTGTGCCGGCGATCGAGGAAGGCGAAGGATAATAAGTTTTCCGGCTGCAAAAGAAAAGCGGACCGTACTTCATTGTGCGGTCCGCTTCTTATTGAGTATCCAGTGTGCAGTAATCTTCACACTGCTATTTCATGCACACCGAAAGCGCGTGCCCGTCCACATCATCAAGCGGAGGAAGATTCAGAGCCTTCGCAACCGTCGGAACCAGATCAATCGGATCAACTCCCTCAACGTATCTGCCTTGCTTGAAAGGTTCGCCGAAGAAGATCAGAGGAACATGCGTGTCGTAGCGATGAATGGTGCCGTGATTGACGCAGATGCCGTCACCTGTCCAGCCGTACTTGACATGCATATACAACTGTCCGCTCGCTCCCGGCCAGAAATTCTGCTGGATGCGCGAGCGCAGATTGTCGTTTTCGATATCCGCAATTGCCGCGAGCGTACGCGTATCACATACCTGCTCGACTCCCTCCATTTCTCCGACAATCTCAATGATAGCGGGAACGAGCTCATCCATGTTCAACTGCTCACGTGCGACAATTTGTTCATCCAGATAGATCCACGGGATTCCGAATCCGGGAACCAGCCATTCATGCTCTTCAAGATTGAATGTGAAACGCTGCTTCAGTTGTTTGTGGAGGTCAATGCGCATCTGCTGGAAATCGAGTCGTCCGCCCAGTCCCTCTTTGTTCAGTTTGGATTCTGGCGCCGCGCAGACGCCGTGATCGCCGGTTAGAGCGACAACGCAGTTTTTCAAACCGACAGTTGAGTCCAGATAGCTCAGCA
>JAHIZR010000198.1 GCA_018814465.1 bacterium
GATAGTCTTGCATTCCAACTGAAATCGTGCTCATCAAAGGAGCGACCTTCATAGTCTCCCTTAATGCGATAATCGTAAACATTCCCGGACAGGCTGGTCTCCAAATATGTCGTCGGCTTCACATCGTACTGGACTTCGCCGCCTAATGAATAATCCTTGCCAACGTTCTCGAATGTCATTAAAGTCACATTCTCGGCATAAACCTCGCGAATATGTTCCACCCTGTTGTCCGTAAAGCGATAGAAGGCCTCAAGCGAAAGGCTTCCCTTCCACATATCGGTAAGGAAACCGGCTTCATATGAATCAATATATTCCGGCTTCAGCGCCGGATTGCCGCGCCGGACATTATAGGCATCCATCCAGGTTTCATAAGGCTCCAATTGCCAGCCGCGAGCGCGCTGAATCCGCCGCGAATAGCTGGTCATGAGCTGTTTTCCCTCGGTTAGATTCAGTGAAAAATGCGCCGACGGGAAATAGTCCCAGCGATCAATGGTGAACTGCTCCGCCTGACCGCTGAAATCAATCACCCGGTAGGTATACTCGCCGCGCATTCCCAACTGATAGCCCAGCTTATGACCTTCATCGCCAAAGGTTGCATAAAGCGCGTGAATATTTCTGGTATAGTCCGTTTTGTATTCATACTGCGGTTGTGAAATATATGCCTGCTGCAGCGTATCGTATTCGGCGAGCTCGTTGCTGTCTTCAGAACGGTTAATATCGCCTTCATAACCTGCTTCCAGTTTTCTGTCCGCGGGAAGTTCGCGCAGGTATTCCAGCTTAATATCGATATTCTCAGCGGGACCGGATTCCGAGGATTGCTGGCCGGAGTAAAGCGCCCCCGTTGAGGCAAAGCGTTCGTTCACCGATTCCTCTTCGGAATCACGTGACCGGTATTGGAGGTTGGCCGTCAATTCATTGCCTTCCGAAGCAAAACGATGCCGATAATATGAATAGAGGCTGCCAAAATCGCCGGAGCGTTCCGATTTATTACGGCTGTAATAGAGTTCGTGAGGACCATCATCGATCCACTGTTCATAGTCCAGATCGGATTGATGATTCCCCGACATGCCTCCCACGCGACCGCCGACACTCAGCAAATCCTTGCTGTTCAATGTCCATTCGATTTCTCCCCGCAGTCCATACCGCGAGCGCTTATGACTCCGGGAACCCTCAGACGTATAATTGGAGGTTACCCCATCAACGGTGGTGCGGTTGATCGATTTTGAATCTCCGGGAAACTCCCTGTCATCATAATCTCCGGCAAACGTGAGCAGAATCCCGTCGTTGCGGCGCGTCAGCAGGACATCCACACCCTTTTTGTCTTCCAGACCGCCATTCAGATTGACCATCCCGCTGATGCCCTGCGACCGATTCTTATTCAGGATTACATTGAATATTCCGGCGGTTCCTTCCGGACTGTATTTCGCGCTGGGATTGGTGATGATTTCGATGCGGTCGATCGAGCTTGCCGGAATCTGCTGTAAGGCATCGTTCGGATCCAGAATCGACGGGCGACCATCAACAAGAACTGTGAAATTCGAACTGCCGCGAAGCGAGACATTCCCTTCGATATCGACAGTCACCGAGGGAGCCTGCTCGAGCACGTCCACGGCTGATCCGGATATAGAGCTCTGCTGTCTCGCGACATTGATCACCTTTTTATCCAGATGAAACTCAATCGGAGCTTTTTCACCGATGACCGTTACTTCACTGCCTTGCAGAACCGTCGGAACGAGCAGAATCTTCCCCAAATCGCGCTGTAAACCTCCGTTTGTTGATTCGAGATTCCCGATTGTCAACGGTAGATATCCCAAAAAGCTGATTCGCAGGAAATAGCCTCCGGAGCGTATCGGACCAAGCTGAAAGCTTCCTCTCCTGTCCGTTGCCGCACCCATTACATACGAACTGTCCTCCCGCGAGTATAACATCACAGTCGCATATTCAATAGGGATCCCATTCAACGAATCCAGTACTGTTCCCGTCAGTTCCCCTCCCCCCGGGGCGGGTTGAGCAAATGCTCCAGTTATGTCCGCGAAACTTATAACTACTATTATCAATACTATGCTTAGGTTCTTCATGCAGTTTCTTTGTGTTGCGGATTCTTCATGTTAGAGCTTTCCAGCGACTTCAGTCAAGCATTAGACGCGTGAGCAAGCGAATAGATTCCGTAATAAACGTGTTCGCCGTCAAGCAGGCATGAAAGTAGGGATAAAAACATCACATCGCAAGTTGGATGATCGACAAAGCCTAAAGTGGTAATCCTTCATTCTTGATACAAGAAAGCAGGCGTTCAGCCTGCTTTAAGATTCATGTTCGACTCTTCGTTTAGAACTCAGCACTAATACCAATTGTGGGAAGGATGCCAATGCTTTTGTTCTCCTCGACTTTCTGTTCCCGTTCGTTCCAACGATAACCCTGCACATTTTCATGACCATAGACGTTTTGCAAATCAAGATAAGTGACCAGCGTCCATGAGGCATAATGCCAGCGGCGATCCACGCGTAAATCCGCACTGTGGAACAAGGGCAACCGTTCTGTATTATAGGTTTCAACAGACTGACCGCCTTGACTGTCATAAGGCGTGTAGGGTGTTCCGGTTCCGATGCGAAACTTGGCACTGAATTCCCATTTGATTGACGGCTGATAGCCCCCACTCAGATTGAAAATGAACCTTTGATCATAAAGTCCCGGACGCTTCACACCGTCAACACCTTTGAATTCTGTTTTTCCATAGGTCGCACTGACGATTCCATAACAGCAGAGATCAGAGAGACGTTTTTGCAGCAGCAACTCGATTCCGCGTGACAGTCCGCGGCCTTCACTGACAAGATCATCGAACCCGAATGACGAAAAACCCTCCTCCGATCCGCCGAACCCGGCTCCAGTATTTGCCAATACAAGATAAGGTCGCGTAAGACTGGCCGGATAATGACGGTATTGCTTCACATAGCTTTCGAGGCGAATCCGCGTGTCGCTGCGCAATAGACGCTCTACTCCGAAAACAAGTTGGTTCGCCCGAATGAATTCAAGCTGTCTATTCTTGCCGTTTGTGGTCAACCATACATAAGATGGCGCCTGATGATATACTCCGCCGCTTAAACTGACAATTGTCTTATCTGTGATGTCATAGGAAAGACTGCCGCGGGGGCTGAAGGCTGATTTCTTGTCTATTCTGTCAAAATAGTCCCAACGTCCGCCAAGGGTCCCTGTGAGTTTCCGCGAGAACTTATGGTCCAACTGAAAAAAGGCTGCGGATTTCGTGGCGCGTTGGTCCCAGTTGGCATTTGGTATGATGAGTGAATCACCGAAGGAACTCTCAAAATCCCTGAGCAGCATTGTTCCGTCCAGATCCGCTGTCTTCAGTTCCGCTCCCATTGTCAGGGCTGTTTGAGGAGTCACACGGACAATCAAGTCGCTGCTCAGGCCCGTTTCGCCCTCGCGAGAATCGCTTTTGAATATCGGATTCTGCAGGGAATCCGACTGTCCGAACTTGTAATCCGTAAAAGTCCGCGTGAGTGACGTGCGCAGTACTGCTCCCTTTAATAAATGCTGCCAGGAAATCCCGGAAAAGTACTGATCCTGCGAGTTGCCAAGAATACGCGAATTATCGAACCGCTGCTCTTCGGTATCGTTGAAAAACCTGACTCGATCCAACGCTCCGATATTCAGAAAGGATATTTTGTTTCGCTGGTCGATGTTGTAGGTTGCCTTCCCCAGAAAATCCCAGTACTCCGGAACAAATCCGAATCCCGCACTGCGAAAGATGAAATCCAGATAGCTGCGGCGCGCGGAGAGAATAAAAGAACCTCTTGCGCCCAATGGCCCCTCCAAGTCGGCTCCGAATTGAGACGCCGAGATCGTCGCTTTCCCTCCCACCCTATCCGTTCTTCCGTCTTCAATCTCCAATTCCAGCAGAGAGGAGAGTCTGTCGCCATACTGCACACCGAATCCACCGGTCGAGAAGGTTATATCGCGCACGAAATCCAGATTGACAAAGCTCAGGGGACCGCCCGTCGCCCCCTGTGTTCCGAAATGGTTGATGTTCGGCACTTTGTGACCGTCAACGATATAGAGATTCTCCGAAGGAGCTCCTCCGCGAACAATCAAATCATTTCGCCCGGCTGAAGTCTGTACTACACCCGGCAGCACCGCAATCGCGCGCACCACGTCTTCATTTCCTCCAGGAGCTCGCCGAATTTCCTCATTAGTTAACGACTGTGTGCTGACTGCTGAGACGGAATTGCTGCTGAAATATGAGGGCTGGATAACGACTTCGGAAAGTTCTTCCGCGCTCTGTTCCATTTCAATCAGTAGTTCGACTTGTTTGCCCGGAGAAATGATAATGTCGGTCTTGACTTCAGGCTTATAACCGATATAGGTCGCTTGCAGACGGTATACATCCGGTTCAAGATCGCCTATAATAAAGCGTCCATCCGCGTCCGACGACGTTCCGGTTGCCGCACCTAAAACCACTAAACTGGCACCAGATAGCGCCTCTTTCGTCAACGCATCTATAACCTGTCCCTGAAGGAGACCGCTACCAGTCTGAGCCGCTGCATAAGGTGAAATGAAACGGAAAACGATGAGAAGAACGAGTAATCGTGCAGAAATTGTGAATACTCCTTTCATTATTTTGGATAATGATATCAGACGTTTCTTAGTTTACTATAACTCTTGGATTAAACCAATCGGATGACTTGCTCATCAAATGGCTGAACTGCCCTATTAGTTCCCACTAATAATGTTGCGCCCAGCACATTTTGCGAGAATTCCGACATTGACGACGAATAGTTATGCGAGGTGTGGCTGTTGTTAATCATTTGCTATCACTATAGTTATTATTATTACACTTAGGTGGTTTCTTGAGACGATTAATCACAATGGAATTAAGCTCACTCAAGATACGTCTAATTCTTGAGACGTCAGAGTGGCACAAACGATCTGGATCCTGCCTTAGAAATGAAGGAAAAAACCGCGGTTGAAGAATCATGAGCTGCGACTACCCGCGACTGATCAGAAACTGATCGAGGCTGCGCGCGTTGGTGATCACTCTGCCTTTCGAATCCTTGTCGAGCGTTATGAATCCATCATCGCCGCGACGGCAATCGGGATGCTGGGACAGGGTGCGGATGCCGAGGACGTCGGTCAGGAAACCTTTATCCGCTTCTTCAAGTCATTGGATCACTTTCGGGGCGATGCCGAACTGAAGACGTATTTAACACGCATCGCGATTAATCTTAGTCTTGATGCCCTGCGCAAACGAAAACGCAACCGCTTCTGGTTCTGGTCCGATGAGCAGGATGAAAATCGGCTGCCGGTGGAATTGTCGATCGACACCTCCAACGATATCGATGTCACCGAACGCAAAGAGTGGGTGCGGAGAGCGATCAGCACCTTGGATGAAAAGCATCGGGCGGTCGTCGTCTTGCGAATGATACAAGGTTATTCAACAAAAGAAACAGCGGATATCCTGAATATCCCGGTCGGAACCGCTTTATCGCGATTATCGAGAGCGCAGGACAAACTGCGGTTGCTGCTGAATCCGTTCGTTAACGAGAATCTGGAGAATACCGTTGAACAGGAATGAAACTACAGAGTTGCTGAAGCGATATCTGAATGGCGACCTGACGGAAGCGCAGGCTGCGGAATGCCGCGAACAGCTGGAAGCCTCCTCTGAATTGCGGAACGAATTCGAAAGCCTGCGCATGCTGCATCAGATAGTTGCCGACAGCGCGGGCTCCTTCGCGCCGTACTTCGCGACACGGGTCATGGCTCGCCTGCATTCCTCGACTTCACTCAAGCCGGATTTCACCTCAGCCCTGAACCTGCTTTTTAAGAGATTCGCTGCGGCAGCCGCGCTCATGATCATCAGTTTCGCCTCTTATAATATCGTCACTCAATGGGAATACCGCCAAGTCAGCACGCCCCTTGAGATGGCGTTGGCGCTGCCTCCGGCGACCGTCGATTCATCAATCAACTATCTGGACTTCGAAGAATGAGCCTGCAATTAAAGCCTTCACTGATTATCATCGGCACACTTTTGCTCGGCATCCTGCTGGGAGTCGTCGGATCATCCGCAATCATGCGCAGCCGGTTTCAGCAGCTTCAGGAGTTCGGACAACCCCATTCTATCTCGAGCCGGATTCTGCGTACGCTCGGACCACTGGACAAAGCAACCGAAGACTCTCTGCGATTAATTCTTGATGAATCCGAAGAAAGAATGCATGAAGAGATGACGTGCGGTCGATCGCGAATTCGAGTAATCATCGACTCCACCCTGCTGCAGATGGAGCCTCTGTTGACTGAGGAGCAGTATGCACGAGTCAAAGATATAATCGGACGTGGTCCGGGACCTCATGGTGGGATGGGAATGCGTCGAAGACCCGATCCAGGCAGAGAGTAGACTTTCCGAAGGATAATTGTCCCGGCAGAAGCCGGAGGTGACGCTGATCTGCGAGCTTCCGGCTTCTTCATCGAAATGGAATAGATCCGGCATGGCATACGTCCAATAGATGAATACGGTATAGTAAATAAAAAGGGATGGACCCATGAAATCAAAACTGCTTATTGGACTCATTATTTCCGCAGTCATGCTCACCGGCATGTATACTCTGAACGCCTACGCGGGCGCTCAGAAAAACCAGAGGCAGGCGCGCATGGCGGAATGCTTCGCCGAACAAGACAGCGACAACAACGGCACTCTAAGTCTTAATGAATTTACCGCTATGGAACCCCGCCGCGGAGGTCCGCATACGACAGAGCTGTTTGCGGCAATCGATCAGAATGGAGATCAGCAACTGACTGAGGCTGAACTAAGTCAGGCTCGCGAAGAACACCGCGCTCGAATGAGACAGCATTTCACCGATGCCGATTCAAACAGCGACGGCAAGCTGAGTAAAGATGAGTTTCTGCAAATGCAGCCTCCGCGAGGCAGACACAATCCCGAGGACCGATTCGATGAATGGGATCAAAACGGCGACGGTATTCTGCAATCGTCCGAATTACCTGAACCGCCCTGCCGAGATGGAAGAGGTCAAGGCAAATCCAGACCCCGCATGCCGCGTGGAGACCGCTTCGAACGCGCGGATACTAATGATGACGGCAATGTCACTAAAGACGAATTTCTGGAAACGCGCAACCGCTTTCGCGAGGAACACAAAGAGGATATGTTCACACGGATGGACGAGAATGGCGACGGCTTCCTCGATGAAGACGAAATGCGACCTCCTCATCCTTCCGGTCATGGCCGGCACGGACGCGGCGATTGCGAGTTCGGGCGCGGAATGAACGGAGGAAAGCGCTTCTCCGATGATCAACAAATTGAATCGAACGAATCCGCCGGATATCGTTTGATCGGCAACTCGCCGAATCCGTTCAATTCCTCAACTACTATTTCTTATGAAATCCCGGAGGCTGCTCAGGTCATGCTGAAAGTCTATAACATTAACGGACAGGAGGTCGCAACGCTTGTCAATGAGCTTCAGGGAGCAAATCGCTACGATGTCAAATTCAATATATCGGACTTGACATCGGGTGTCTACTTCTATCATTTGCAGGCCGGAGATTTCTCCGCCATCAACAGAATGCTGTATATTAAATAATGACGACAGCACGAATCTGCATTCTGATTGGCATTACAGCCGGGATAATGCTTCCCGGCTGTAATGGCCGGCGTTTGGAATGTCAATGGACTCCCAATACGATGATTGTTGACGGTTCCACCGATGACTGGAAGGGACTCGCGAGATTTAAATTCGATGAAGAAAATATCGTCATCGGCGCGGCCAACGATGATAACAACCTCTACCTCATGTTTCGCTTCAATGATCCCCAGATCGCTCGGTCTATCGCGCGTCAGGGAGTAACCATCTGGTTCAACGCCGACGGCAAAAAGCAAGAAACCTTCGGCATAACCTACCGCAACAAATTATCTCCAATTTTCGAAATGGGCGAAGTTCCATCCATGCAGCAGGACGCGAACGATCCCAATAATTCATTCCAGATGCTGCAGGAAATCGCCTTCGATCAATTGGAAGTACATGACACTTCCCATGATTTCCCGGTTCATATCCGGGCTAACGGTTCCAACGGCCCGGCAGCATCCTTCGCTCAGGACATCGGATTCACCTACGAATTCGCAATTCCGCTTCGAACGGATTCAACTGCATTTGCGATTGGCACGGCGCCCGGCAAGACCATCCGCATCGGATTCAAGTACGGCGGAATTGATCCCGAGCAAAGAATGAAAATGCGGGAAGAGCGAAAAGATATGGGCGGCCCGCCCGGAGGCGGAGGAGGCATGAAACCCGGAGGGATGGGTCGCGGAGGTGGAATGGGACGCGGAGGAATGGGCGGCCCGGGCAGAGGTGGCGATAGAAACGAGCGGCAAAAGAATATGGAACCGACCGAAATCTGGTTCAAGACCACATTAGTCACTTCACCATCATCTTAACCGTTCTTAATTCTACAGATGGTGAGCAAACAAAACACACCCCGCAACCGAAGGCTGCGGGGTGTTCTCGCGTTTTGCTATTGCTTATTTAATCAACAGCAGTTTTCTTACCTGAACGAAGTCCTCTGTTGTCATCCTGATGAAATACAATCCAGCCGCAATGTCCCCGGCTGTCCAATTCAGACGATGGTAGCCCGCCGGATAATCACTATTCATCAGAGTTTCAACCTCCCTCCCTAATACATCATAGATGCGAATTGTCATCTGCGCGGAGTGAGGCAGCGCAAAATCAATCGAAGTACTCGAGTTGAAGGGATTCGGATAGGGCGGCTCCAATGCGAAAGCCAAGGGCAACGTTTGGCTGCGGTTAACTTCAGTGGTGAATTCGACGGTATCGGTGTTCGATGCGGCACTCTCACCGCCATCGTACAAGGCTGTAACTGAATACACATATTGCCCGGATTCCGTTAAGGCGGAGGTAAGATACGTGGTTTCACCGGTTGAGCCAATGAATGATTCGTTTTCATATAATCTATATTCCGAAAACTCATCCAATCCTCCACCGACGCTCTCCGGGATTCCCCAATTCAAAGAGACAGTATGATCTTCGTTCAACTCCGCATTCAGATTGCGCGGAGGATCCAGCCGCCATATTTCGAAATCCAAAGTAACCGCTTGTTGAGGTAAGATCTCGACTGCCGAATGCAAATTCTCATAGCCTGCCAGCGTGACCGCAATCTCCTGTAAACCGCTCCGAATATTGTTGAGTGAATAAAATCCCGATGCCGCTGCGAAGGTCTCCATTGTCCCCGCGGAGACAACAACCTGCGAATAGTCTTCCGGCGCCGGGTGTCCGGCAATCATTCCCGTAACACTGCCGACATAGGAAGTCGAAAAGAGGATGGCCGTGTTATCAACTATTTTCCAAGTATTGCTCCCGTAATCGTTATTGTACTGAAGCTCCAGTCCAATCGTCTCCTGCGGATTCTCAATGCCTACAGTCGGCTGGAACGAAACTCCGATCTCTTCATACAGAAAAAGGATCTCACAGTCGCCGGTGGCTGTCGGACGCGCTGTCCTGTCGAAGATCTGCACCTGAAATGTAACGACGGTCTCTGAAGCGGCTGACAAGCGCAGACGGTAATATTCAATAACCACTCGATGATTCGGTTCATCATACCACCAGCTTACTTCGGCATCAGCAACATGGAACAGGTTATCCCAGAAGGGAGCCAGCATCCCCGAAGGACCGGCCGCTCCCGGAATTGCTCCGTTCTGAAAGAATCCCAACGAAGAAAGTGTCGTTGACAGCCAGCCGTTTTCATTCACGATCAGTGTGTCAAATTCCTCGCCGTAGAACCAGAACGGAAACGGCATAATAATCTGCATGGACTGATCATTACCGGCAGGCAGTCCTCCTATGCCCGGTCCGCCGCGAGCCGGTGTGATTTCCACCCAGTCGAATTCCGGAGCCAGAACATTATCGATCATATCATAAGCATAATAGCCATATATATCCGGTCCCTGTGCCTGCGATCGCGCCGATTCGAAATAGATGTCAACATGCGTTGTATCATTCAGCGATACGACGACGTTTCTCGATGCAACTGCATCATGAAACCTGACTCTTAGTGAATAAGTTGAGTCAGCAGGCACGGAACGAGTGAAAACGCCATTTGCATCCGTTGTCATTGTGGACAACGGAACATTCAAGAATTCAACCGTTGCCCCCGGCACACCGATGCTGTCTCCGGCAAGTACGCGTCCCGCGAGTACTCCGAATGGAAGCCGGTTCAAGGCGAAGTCCTGAGTGACCGTATCACCCACACTCAATGTGACTGACGCGGTAGTGAGGAAATAGCCGTAAGCTTCCGCGCTCATTGCCCATGTCGAGTCGCCGCGCAAAGACATCCGATAGTGCCCCGCCGCGTCGGTCGTCCGCAGATAGCTCTCGCCCGCTCTGACGGTTGCATCCCTTAGCTCCACTCCATCTACTGCATCAGTCACAGTCCCTTCCACGATCGCGCGATTCGCGGAAATCTCTGTGACCGCCGCGAAAGCATCAACAAATCCCATTCCATAGGTATTATCCTCTCCCGCCGTCCCCATATCTACCGCGGTGCGCATTAAGACGGATTTAATCTCCCGAACATCCGCATTCGGATTCGCCTCGCGCATCAACGCCACAATCCCCGCCACATGCGGACCGGCCATCGAGGTGCCGTCGTGCCTTGTGTAGCTGTTCGGCTGACTGGTCGTGCCGGGAATCGAGGAATAAACGTCCACTCCGGGCGCACAGACTTCCGGCTTAATTGCAATACCGGGAGAACAACTCGATGGACCACGACTGCTGAAACCCGCTATTTCATACGGTGGGATCGTATCCGAATCCGCATCCACAGCACCGACACTGAAAACCGTAACAGAATCGATTTCATAAGTGGCCGGACTCCGAAGCGTCTCAGACGAGGGCCCTTCATTGCCCGCCGAAAAAACAACCACCACACCCGCCGCTTCGCAATTCACGATGACATTGTTCCAGCTCGGATAGCAATCACTAAATCCGGGAAAATCCCCATTCACACCCCACGAATTCTGCACAACATCCGGCACATCGTCAATGGTCAGTTCATTGCTGTCCGGATCCGCCATCCATTGAAAAGCCGCTAAAATATCATTCGTGAAGCCCTGGGCTGTTGCACTCTGATTGATTCCATTTGAGGCGATCCAGCGCGCTCCCGGAGCCACTCCGATTGAATCATTCGAAACAGTCGAATTCCCGCAAATTGTCCCCATCGTGTGAGTCCCATGGCCGTTCATCGGATCATCATAGGGAAAGGTGCTGTTTCCTACGACGTCCAGCCAGCACTCCTCCGCCGGCTCTTCCAACCCCCTCCACCTCGCGGCTAACGCCGGATGATTGCCGTCAACTCCGGTGTCAATATTACCAACCAGTCTGCCTGCCCCTGTGATCCCGAGCTCGTTCCAGACCCTGGCCGCACCAACCGCGCGTATTCCGGTGGGAACGCCGTGATTTTCGTCGAGTGCCGACGGATTAATCGGCCTGCCGTCAACCGGTTCGATCAGAACAGGCCGGAAGTTGTTTTCAATATAGTCGATTTCGTCGATCTCAGCGATGCGCAGAATCGCGCTCTTCGTTCCAGATACAACAAAACAATTTGTAATCCAGTAGGCGGAGTAGCCGTTCACTAATCCTTGAGCCTTCAATTCTTCAAGCTTTATTGCCACAAAAGGCTGCGTCTCCGCCGCCACTCGCCGAAGCTCCCGGATCACCTGCTTATGACGTTCTGCCCGCGTTGCCTTTGTTTGGAATAAATAGTTGTCCAGTTCCCTTATCTGAGCTTGATCCGTCAGCTGCACCACAACACTAACATACGAATATTCCGATACTTCCGAGAGCTTGGAAACAACTGTCGGACAAAGCTTATCTAAAGGAGAAACCGCTCCCATGGACAGGCTCGCCCAGCATAGGCTGAGCAGAATCAGGAATCTTGAGTAGCGCATAATTGTGTCCTTGTTCGAGAGGCTTACTCAAAATCTAAGAAACGAAACCCAGCTAATCAAGTCTTAACGCGAAGAAAACTCAACTATTATTCCTCTGGTTCGGAGAATACATCTGTTTTCCTGAATTTTACGTGGGTCAGATGAAGTGTATGCAGGTTCGAGACTTCTTCCATGTTTTTTCGATATCGGCATTCATCATATTGACTCTTCTTCGTTTCGCATCTATATTTTTATGCTATTGCAACTTAAAGGACGGCCCAGCTGGATATACTATTTGTGCCGAGTTTCGTCCTCTCCAAAGGCCAAATAGCCACTGTCCGGCATACTGATTATTTTTCTCTGACTCCCTCGAAAGGAATAACCATGAGAAGTGTTAGATTACTATTTGTGATTTGCTTAGCCACGATGCTCTTCGCCCCGATGGCTTTTGCAGTCGACCTAAATGAAAGCTTTGAAAACTCATTCCCGCCTCCCGGCTGGACGAATCTCCAAATTGGTGACGGACTCCAAACTTGGTATCAGACCGATGTGGCTGATAACGATGGCATTTATGGTGTGCGATCAGAAGAGGAGGTCATCGCTGCAGGAGATACCTCGAAACTGTGGATGATTCTTCCCCCAGTCGTCGTCGATAATGTCGCCGATGAAATCACTTTCTGGGCCCGCACTCGTTACTCGGGCACCGATGATGACACCCTGTTCCTGCTCGTCAGCACCACCGATGATGCGCCGGCCAGCTTCACTGCACAATTAGGAGCGTGGATTTGGGGTGAAAACCTCACCACTACCTTCCAACAGTTTAGCGCCAGCCTGAGTGCATATGTAAATGATACCGTCTATGTAGCCTTTGCGCACATTAATCCCGGCTATGACGATGGCAGTTTTGACGCGATGGATATCTACCTCGACGATGTGCTTGGTCCCGAAATCCTTGCACCGCCATACCCGGCTTCGGATCCCACACCTCCAGATGCTGAAGTGGGAACCGATATCGCAACGAATCTGAGCTGGACAAATAACGGAGCGGTCACGATTGACCTCTATCTTGCGCTGTCACAGGATTCCGTTGACAACGAAATCGCGGAAGCTAAGAAGATCGACAATATGGCAGCCTCCCTGTACAATCCTCCCGCCGACCTTGAACAATTGGCGACCTATTACTGGAAAGTCGTTTCCCGCAACGACTATGGCGATACCGACAGCCCCGTCTGGACTTTCACAACCACCGGTGTTCCCTTGGCCGGCATCTATGACATCGGCGGCGCAACTCCGGACTTTATTTCGTTTACTGAGGCAATCAGCGCGCTTCAAGCTGCTGGTATTTCTGCGCCTGTGACTTTCGACGTCTACGGCGGCGACTACGATGAATGGGTGCTCTTCACCGGTCCCATCGTCGGCGCCAGCGCAACCGATACCATCCTCTTCCGCGACGCCTCCGGCACGGCCCGCATCGTTCACGGCGGCGATATCGGAGTATCGGTGGGAGCGCTTCAACTTGACTCTGTCAGCTATGTGATCTTCGACGGTATTGATGTTGATGTCACCAGCGGTGTGACACGGAAATGCATCGGCCTGCGCGACGGATCAAGCAATAACATCATCCGTAACGCTACGCTGACCGGCAACGGTACTTCGTCATCGATTTCGTACTGCATGTATATGTATTCGAATGATGTCAAGAACAATATCTTCGAAGACCTCTATGTCACGAATGCCCGCGTTGCCTTCAATATCAGCGCGTTCTCCGGTGATGATTATCACTCCGAAGGAAACATTTTCCGGAATAACACCATTGACAATGTCTGGAATGGCTTCATCGTTTCCTATGCCAAAAGTATCTTTATTCACGACAACGATATTCAACTCAACGGCGCCGGCAATTCGGGATCAACCTTCGGTTTGACTCGGGAATACGGCACGGCGATTGACGAAATAGATTTTTACAATAATAAAGTCCACAACATCTATACAAGCAGCACCTCCTATGGTGGCGGTCTGGCAAACCTCGACGGCGGGTTGACAGCGGGAGTTGTGCGTGTCTACAATAACTTCTGTTATGACTTCGATTCGAGTATCGCACAGGTCAGAGTGTTCTACCTCGAAGATGCCAACGGTGAAATATACAATAACAGCATCTATGTGAATGATGTCAACAGCGGTACCATTTATTTCAACTATTTCAGTGGCACCAGTAATCACCTAATCAAGAACAACATTTTCTACAACGGCGATCCGGATAATACCGCCAAAGGACTCTATGGCACGTCGACATCCTACGCTCCGGCTGAAGTCGATTACAATGTGTGGTACTACACCACGCCGAGCTGGCTGATTCATGATTTCAGCAGCAGTGATTATGTCACACTGGCTGACATGCAGGCGGGTACAACCTATGGTGACAACGGCATCGAAGGCGATCCCGGTTATACCAGCTCTACTGATCTGCATATTCTAAACAGTGTTGGAACCGTTAGCAATATGGGATTGTCCATTCCTTACATTACCACTGATATTGATGGAGATGTTCGCACTGTGACTCCCGATATCGGCGCGGACGAATACCTCTTCCTTGCTCCTGCTGCGGACTACCGGGTTGTGGCGATTGTCGATCCGTTGGAACTGTATGCTGAATTGTCTGCTATTACAATTGACGTTGTTGTGCAAAATGCCGGCAGCGCAACCCAAACCGATGTGCCCGTCAAACTCTTCTACAATGATGTCGAAGAGGATGAGGTTCTCATCACATTGACTCCAGAAGAAATTGATACGTTCAGCTTTACCTGGAATACTCCTGCCGCCCCCAGTTCCGGCACACTCGAAGCGCAGTCCTTCCTCGTCGGTGATGCAAATCCCAATAACGATAGTACGTATGTGGCAACGGCTATTCTTGGTCAGGACTACGCGGTATTGGAAATTCTCGATCAACTGCCGGCTTACCCCGAAAACACAGCGGTTACCATCGAAGCCAGAATTGAAAATCAAGGCAGTTGGGCGCAGACTGATATTTCAGTGAAGCTGTTCTACGATGATATAGAAAAAGATGAACAGCTTATCTCTTTGACTCCGGGCGAACTTGACACCTTTTCTTTCACATGGAACACCGGAGCGGCACCTACCGCGGGCAATCTTGAGGTCCAAGCCTTCCTTACGAACGATCAGGATCTGACCGATGACAGCTTGTTCTTCGCAACGCAAGTCGTATCCGATCCGCTCGCCGGAACCTATACCATCGGCACGACGGGTGACTATACAACCTTTGCTGCTGCCGTGAGTGATCTAATCCTGCGCGGCGTCAGCGCTCCAGTCATCTTCCAAGTTGAAGCCGAAACCTTCGC
>JAHIZR010000199.1 GCA_018814465.1 bacterium
CATGCATAATGACTACTTTACCGCTTCGCAAAAAATAATACTACTAAAATAAGACATCCAAATTAGCCCAGGTGAGCGTTATGAAAACTCGAAACTTGCTTTGCATCCTGATGCTCTTGATGGCGGCAGCCGCTTCCTTCGCACAGGTTGACACCCTCTGGACTTCCCGCTTTATTGGCGCCGGCGGCACGACACTCCTCGGTGCCACTAATCTAAGTGATGGAGGCTTCGCGGTCGTTGGCTTCTCACGCGTGAATTGGATTCAGGACGATTTCTTTGCCGCGCGACTTGACGAAAACGGATCTCTCCTCTGGCTGAATACCTACAACTCCGGAGATTTGAATGACCGTCTGGAGGATGTCGTGGAACTCGCGGATGGCTCGCTCTTTGCCGTCGGTTCGCTCGAAAATGAAACCAAAATGGCTTTCATGGGCATCTCAGCGGATGGCGACAGCTTATGGACGCAGACAACCAATCTGAAAGGTCTGCTCGCCGCGCGTGATATCTATCGGCTCGCAAATGGTAATCTGGCCGTTTTGGGTTTCGCTCTTGGAGCCGACAGTATTCATTCCGACGTTCAATTGATGGAATGCGACGAGAACGGCACTATCCTATGGAGCCAGTCCTATGGCGGATCCCTCACCGATACCGGCACCCGCCTCACACAGCGACTCGACGGCACCCTGCAGATCTGCGGCAACTATGCTTCCGCCGGCTCCGAGGGCTACTCCGATTTCTGGACTCTGAGAACCGACAATGAAGGCACACCGATTGGAGAACACAGGCTCTTCGGCACAAGCTCTGATGAGCGAGCCTATGATGTTGTCGTGAACAGCCTCGGTGATGTCTATCTCTGCGGCACTCAATATACCGGCAGTTCCTTCGGCTATGTCGTGAAAATCCCCGCTACCGGGGACGGCTGGGAACAAACTTATTCATCCACATCCGAAAACCTGCGGGAATACCGGGGGATGATCCCGCGTTTCAACGGCGTACTGTGCGTCGGCAGGACCAGCTTTTTCTCCGGCCAATCCCGCCCCTTAATCAGCTATATCGGCCCTGATGGCAATGAAGAATGGTCTTGGAGCTATGGCGTTGATGAACCCACCAGCGGTTTCTACGGCATCCTGAAAGTACCCAGCGGAGGGGCGCTCGCCTTTGGCGTCTATAGACAGGTAGCGATGCAATACGGTTTCATGATGCGCATCGCTCCTCCCGGCGGAATCTCCGGCGTGGTGCGCGATGTCGTTTCCGGCGAACCGGTCCCCTTGGCTCTCGTCAGCGCTGTTGGCGTCGAAGGCTATGCGGTCTCGGACATGAGCGGAGTTTACAATCTTGAGCTGAATCCCGGAACTTACGATCTGCTCGTGCATGGCTTCTGCGTCGACTCCTCGCTCCACGCAAATGTTGAAGTTATTGAACATGAGATGACCGTTCATGATCTGACCTGCGGTGTGCCCCGCAATCCCGCCGCCGCCACTTCGATAAACATGTACGGACGGGATGAGCTCACGGCAATCGGCTACTATCCCATCCGCAATGAAGGCAGCGGCACCCTGTACTTTGCCGCATCTGTCGAGGAAGTTTCACCTCTCGGCGACTGGATTTCCGTTTCCCCGGCATCCGGTTCCGTTCCCCCGGGACACTCCAGAAATATCGAAATCATCGTCCAAGCTGATGTCAATGCCACCGGATTGTGGGACTATCTCGGCGAGCTGCGCGTCAGCACCAACACCTGCCCCGATACGCTGCATATCCTGCCGGTGATCATCGCCGTGCTGGACATCGACGGCAATCGTCCGGAGCAAATTACGAGTTTCAATCTGCATCCCGCGTTCCCCAATCCTTTTAATGCCGAGACTACTTTGCGCTTTGATCTGCCCGTCGCTTCGCCGGTGGAAATGAATCTCTATAACCTGCAAGGGCAGCTTGTCAAGACATTGTTGAGCGGTCAAGTTGACGCCGGAGCACATAAAGTTTCGCTGTCTCTCCCGGATTGCCCAAGTGGCGTTTATCTGGTGAACTTGACTGCTGGCCAGCTTTCCGCCACACAAAAGATCGTGCTGATTAAGTAAGAGGTATCTCGCCCAGAATACCGCCGATGCTCTCTGAGTGTGCGAGTCCTAATCCAAAATAAAACCCCCGCTTTTTTCTGCGGGGGTTCAAAAGATTTTACGGCCTCAATGGCCTGTTGGCCCTCAGCGATGCCGAGGGGGTGCTGGGACACCGGCTATGTTTCGCCGGGTCTCCCGTTCTTGTGTAAGACTCTGTTGTTCTTGTAAGTAGGCTCCTCCTTATTCGTTTATTCGATTTGGAGTATCTACCAATCAGGCTTGCGCCTGCAATCTTGGAACGTTTCTATCCCCCGCCGAGTTCCCATTACCAAACGGTGCTTCCGCACCAGCGGTTGAATTGACCAGAATATATGGACGAAATTCCCCGATTGCAAGATTTCAATCCATCTTTTCGCATTTTGTTGCATTATACGTGCAAAAACCCTACCATTCAACTGCCTGATTCTTCTAAATTTTAAATACTCCCGTAACTCGTGAAGAAATCCATCCCTTTCTTGGTTCTGCTCGTCTTGCTGACAACCGGTTGCGGTGATTACCAGCGCGTAGTCCCGCTCGGCGGAACCGACTACCTCCCCCTCAAAGAGGACTTGACGCTCCGCTACCGCCTCACTTATTATGGCGATGTCGAAGAGTACTCGATGCGACTCCGCTACCTCGGCGGCAAAGACTACAAAGTCTACAAAGCCTATTATAAGGGAGACGCACAGGGAGGGCTCGAATTCTCCAGCCATAACCAACAGGTTGCGGCAATCACGCAGTATTCCCTGACCTCTCTGGGCTCAAGATATGAAAGAGGCGATTTCCAGCAAGTATGGATCGATGAATCCCTCCAGCCCGGCGATTTCTGGCAAGATGCCGACACCGGAACGCAAACCGTTTTCGTGGGTTACGAAGATATAACCGTCCCAGCTGGCACTTTCACCGATTGCTACAAAACCGCTACCGAAGCGCTGCCCGAATTGGTCGACTCTATCAATGCCCGCTTCGATCGCAAAGAGATGGACTCGGAGATGTTCAATCAGGAACTCGAAAACGCGAAAATCGTCGTCAGCCGCTGGTTTGCCCGCGATGTCGGACTGGTCAAAGAACAGTTCGGAACCTCCGAGTATGTTCGCGAACTGCTCGCCGTTGAAAACGAAGGCTGGTATACTAAACCGTCCACTTCTTCCACCGAGGAACAATAAATTCATGTCGATTCGAATGATGTCCCTATTGATAGCCGTATTTTCAGTCCTGCAAGCGGCCAGCGCGCAGGATTTTAAAGTTAAAGAATATACTCCCGGCGAAAATGAACTCGCACTGCAAGCCGCCCTCGATACCACTGAGATTTTTGTCGACCGGCTCGCAGTAGGCCGCCAATTCCGCGATCAGTTCCCCGATGATATCGCTGTACAGATGCGTGTCTCCGACCTGCTCGCCCTTGACAATCCTGATTTGGTGCGGGATCACTATAAGCAGCGCGCCAAGAATGAACCTGATAATATCGCGGCGCAGTTCCTCGCCGGACGGATTGCTCCGCAGCCCGGCATGCGGCAGGAATATGTGAACGCGATCCTTAATATCGATCGCATTAACTATTGGGGATTGCTTCTCAAAGCAGCCTCCTTTTATCCCGAAGACGATCCTGAACTGACCAAGACGGAAGCTACGCTCCGCGAAGCAATCGCTGTCGATAATTCCAAGCCCTATGCTGTCTCCATGCTCGGCGAACTGCTCGTCAGCCGGAAACGGCTCGATGAAGCTGACAACGTTTTCACTCGCCTGTCGGAGATGCTTCCCGATGATTTCGAACCCGTGCAGCGCCGGCTCGTCCTTATTCCCGGAGACTTCCAGCGGCATTTGAGTATCATCGATGCCTTCCTGAAAAAGAATCCCAAAAACACAATGGCGCTTGATGTGCGCGCCCGTGTTTACCGGGAGTTGGGCGACTGGAACGGCTATATCGAATCCCTGCAGCGGGCCGTTGCCGCCGAACAGCAGGGTGTGGATATGTATAACCTCGCCTGCGGCTTCTCTCTGACCGGACAGGCTGACTCCGCCTTTGCAAACCTCTTCGCTGCGACCGATGCGGGCTTTTCCGATCTTACTACCTATACCGATGATGACGATCTGCTGCCGCTGCATGATGATCCGCGCTGGACAGACCTGCTTGCCAAAGTCGAACAAAACCACATGATGGAGTTGCTCCGGATTTCCCAGCAGCAGCAGCGCGAGATTCCCAAGGAAAAAACGGAGCAGGCAGTCGAGCGCACGCAGAGTAAGATGGCGCCTGATTTCACCGCTAAAACCTTCGACGACAAAGAGGTCACCCTCTCCGACCTGCGCGGCAAAATCGTGATCATCGATTTTTGGGCTACGTGGTGCGGCCCCTGCCGCCGGACCATGCCCCTGCTTGATCAGTTCTACAAGGAGATAATGAAAAAAGAGAAGGGGAAGGAAGCAGAGTATCTGGGCGATGACGTCGCTGTTTATGGCGTGAATGTCTGGGAACGCGGCGGGACCGGCAAAGTGAAGCCCTTCATCGAGAAGTCCGGCTATACTTTCCCCATCCTGCTGGCTGCCAATGATGTCGCGGCACAATACGGCGTTACCGGTATTCCCACCATGTTCGTCATCGACAAGGAGGGCCGCGTCGCCTACAAACACATCGGTTACAACCCGCAGATTGTCTCGATGCTCACCGCGCAGGTGAAGGAACTGCTCGAATCGAAAGAGTAATATGCTGAACTCTATCCACGGATATACTCTCGCAGGAAGATGATGCGCTTTAATCCGCCGAGCCGGGTTAAGCAGGGATAACTAATTCATTATGCTGTTGTCGCTCAGATCGCGCAACCCGGCCGGAATTCGTTCAAACTTTCTTACCTTAATGCAATTCCTTTTTGTCTCATTCTTCATTTGCTTCATTGCGGCGTTTCCGGTAGAAGCTGCGGAGACAGACACTTCCCAACCGGCTTTCCGGAGCGAGGTGCTGTCACATTACACAGAGCAGTCCGATTCTCTGCACAGAGATGCCGCGCGGTTTCTCGTCGAGAATATGCACGATCACGGTTTTGTGGCTTATGATCTGAAAGACACTAATGATCAGATTATCGCCTTCAATGTTCTTGATTATGAGAACCTCGAAGAGCTTGAAGCCGCGTTCAAAGAATTGGAATCCCGGCACGGCACACTCGATTTCAAGAAACGGGAGTTAGTCCGCGACGATTCAGTCATGACAGCGCGGTTTCTGGTCAATCATATAGATAACGCCTTTCGCGCTTGGCAGTCGCATCCGTGGGCGGCGCGACTCTCCTATGAACAGTTCCGCGATTATGTCTTGCCCTATCGCGGCAGCAATGAACCGCTAGAAGCAATCCCTGCTGACTTTCGCGACCGTCTCGAACAGATTGCGCAGCAGATGACCAATCCCGAAGATCCGATTGAAGCCGCCTCGCTGATTAATCAAGATCTGATTTCATGGTTTCATTTCGATCCCCGTTTTTACTATCATCCCACGGATCAAAGCCTGTCCGAAATGATGAAGGGGAAGCTGGGCCGCTGTGAGGATATGACCAATCTGACGATGTATGCTATGCGCGCCTGTGGTCTGGCGGTTACCAGTGATTTCACTCCCTATTGGGCCAATTCGGGCAACAATCACGCTTGGAATGCGATTGTCCTGCCGGAGGGCGAGGTCATTCCCTTCATGGGCGCCGAAGCCAATCCCCGTTCTTACCATCTTGCCAATAAAGTCGCCAAAGTCTACCGCAAGACCTACGCGATTCAAAAAAACGGCCTGGCCTTTCAGACTGATAATCCCGATAGCCTGCCGCGCTATCTCGCATCGCGCTATTATACCGATGTCACCGCGGACTACACGGATACTCGTGATTTAACGCTCGGGATCAACGCTCAAGACTCTTCTGAGTTTGCCTATCTCTGCGTCTTCAATTCCGGAGAATGGCAGCCGATCCAGTGGGGCAGAGTCGAGAACGGAACCGCGTCCTTCATTGCAATGGGAGTGGATGTTGCTTATCTGCCGGGACTCTATAGTAAAGATGAAGTTGTTCCCGCCGGAGAACCGTTCCTGCTGACCAATACTGGCGAAATCCAGACGCTCTCGCCTCAAATGGATCAGTCTGTAACGCTTGTATTGGCTTCCACTACCGGCGCAAAACAGCAGGAGTCTACCGACAGTATCAACAAATCGAGCTTGATTCCCGGTACAACTTATGAACTCCACTATTGGCAGGATGGCTGGCAATTATTCGGTACTAAGGTTGCAGGAGATCAACAACTCGAATTTGTAGATGCTCCGGGTGATGCGCTCTATTGGCTGACCGCCAAGGACTCCGACAAGGAAGAACGTATCTTCACTTGGGAGAATCAAACGCAGGTCTGGTGGTGACAAGAGAGCGAAATAAATGAGCGCTTCATCTTTGACGAGATGGGCTGCGTCAGTCGAGCAGCGGCTTCGTAAATTATCTTCCAGCAATATGCCTCCTGGAGGTGCTGCCTATCTGGGAACCGATATCGAATTCCTGAATGTCCGCGCTCCCGACATGCGTAAACTTGCCCGTGAACTCTGCGAGGATCTGCCTGCTGAATGGCGAAACTGCGCTCAGGCGCTCTGGGAAATTAAGATCTTCGACGTGCGCAATCTGGCCGTCGAGCTTGCTGTGCGTCATAAAAAGGACTTCCAAAAAAGCGACTGGAACCGTTTCAAGCCGTGGCTGGATGAGTCCGTCGGCTGGGCGATGATTGACCGGCTGACCACCGATCTGTACGCCGATTTACTTGACTGTTTCCCCGATTATGCCGGCAAGTGTCTGACTTGGTCAAAATCCAAGAATCTCTGGCTGCGTAGGGCTTCGCTTGCTGTTTTCTGCCGTCCGGCTCGCAAAGGTCAATTTATTGAGCAGTCCTTCGCCAATCTCAAGCGGCTGGCCTCAGATCCCGACCCAATGGTATATAAAGCGGTCTCGTGGCTCCTGCGCAATCTGACTAAAACGAATCGTCGACAGGTTGAAGCATTCCTGAAAGATCACGAGTCCGTACTTGCTAAATTGGTACTTCGTGAAGTCCGCACCAAACTTGAAACCGGAAAAAAGAATCCGAAACGATGATACAAAAAGGTTCATTCATGCAATTCTCGAAACTCGCCGGCATGATGCTGGTTCTGTTCGCCTTCGTGTTTGCCTGCTCCTCTTCGAAAGAACCCGCACCGCAAACTCAATCGAAACCCGAATCCGCCGCGACCACGCAACAAAACGAGACCGTTCAGCCCAAAGCTGTAATCGACGCTCCTCCCGATAGAAAGATCGAGACCGCGCCGACGCATAACAGCATTCATATCGCCGCCGATTCCTCCGATCTCGATGGCGTCATGTGGTTCATCCAGAACGGCACTCCCGTCGATCAACCCGGTGAATACGGCTTTACCCCGCTGCAGCGGGCTGCCGCGCGCGGAGCCAATGATATCGTTCGCTACCTGATCTCCAAAGGCGCGAATGTCAATCATGTCAACGACGACGGCTTCATTGCGCTCCATACCGCCGCCATGACCGGAGACTCCATGACCATCAGCATTCTCATGGATGCCGGGTCCATCATCTATGCGCGCGATAACAACGGCTTGACGCCGATGCACCTCGCCGCCATGAAAAATAATTTCTCCACCGCCGGAGAGTTGGTCCGCCGCGGCGCGGATATCAACGACATGTCCGAATCCCAGTGGACGCCCATGCGCATCGCCGTTTACTACAAACTCGCCGATATGGAAAAATGGCTTATCGATCATGGCGCTAAACCGGAAAAGATGACACCGAAAAAATAACTTCTGTCGCGAGGCAGTTGCCCCCACCCGCACAGAACCATCTGCGGTGCTGGCTGTTTGCAGCCGACCCGCTTCTCATTCGCATTAGAGGAGCGCCGAGCGGGGATTAAGGCTTGCGGTTCTCCACCGGAGCAAAAAACCGCCGAACCGGGCTAAGCACAGAGAACTCCTTGCCATCGAGCCTCCCGAAGTGCGCAACCCGGCCGGAATATCAAATTCATATTTCATCCTTCATAGTTAATATTTTCTCTCGTGCCCCTCTTCAATAAAATATCCGTTCTCGGCTTAGGCACCATGGGCACCGGTATCGCGCAAATTTGCGCGCAGACCGG
>JAHIZR010000200.1 GCA_018814465.1 bacterium
CCGCCAAAATCGTTCAGATTCCGGATCCAAACCGGTAATGTCAATAAAATAATACAGCCGAGGGCGATTCCCCAGTGAAGCAGTTTTGCTGAAGATTTCCGTCGAAGAACAATCAACAGCGGCAGGGGGATCAGCAGCAGCGCAGACAGTTTGGTATAAAGAGCGAGAGATACAACGGCCGTGAAGAGCATCCAATATCTGAAATGCCGCTCAGAATGCTGAAGCCTAAGCGCGATCCAATAACTGATTCCGATCAGAAGCCAGAACAGCGAGTCATTCGTGCAGGCAGCTTGAAAGCGGATCAGGATGCCGCTGATGGACAAGAAGATCAGTCCCGCCGCAATTGCCGCGGAAGAGAGTTGAAGTTCCCGGGCAATCAGGAAGAAGACCGGAATGAGTAATATTCCGAAGAGAATCGATAGAAATCTCCCCGTTAAAACGATGGATTTAAAATCCCGCTCCATCCAAAGAGCCGCTGTCAAAGAGTGCAATAGATAGTAAAGAGGCGGCTGGTAGTTTTCAAAGCTGCCTCTTTGCAGTGCGCCGGGGGCATCGATCGGTTCGACCTGAGCAGGCAGAGCGTGATGCTTCAGCAAAAAATCCGTGTAGTTGGCGTGGGCGATTTCATCATTGTAGGATGATAACTCGCCCGGCTTTGACTCACCCGCAATCGGAACAGCGACCGCAAAATAAATTCTGAGAGTGAGACCGATGATGAGAGCAAAACCGGCGGGCAGCCATGCTTTGCGGAGGAAACTCATAGCTGGAGAAGCGAGTCGCCGGTCATTTCTTTTGGTTTATGAAGATCCATCAGTTCAAGCACCGTTGGGGCAAGGTCGGCCAACCGTCCCCCCTTGCGAAGAGTCCTGTGATGAGAATCGCCGATGAGCGCAAGCGGGACTTCGTTGGTCGTGTGAGCCGTGAAGGGACCGCTGGTGGCATCGTCCCACATCTGTTCGGCGTTGCCGTGATCGGCGGTAATCAGAATCGTGTATTTGTTTTCAGCGGCGGCGGCGCACATTTTCTGCACGCATTTATCGACAGTTTCGACGGCTTGAATCGCAGCCTCGAGAATCCCGGAATGGCCGACCATGTCGCAATTAGCGAAATTAATGACGATCAGATCGTATGTTTTTGATTCGATCGCGGCGCAGAGTTTGTCCGCGACTTCATAGGCGCTCATTTCCGGCATGAGGTTATAAGTGGCAACCTTGGGCGAGGGAACGAGAATGCGATCCTCGCCGGGGAAAGGCGTATCGATACCGCCGTTGAAAAAGAAGGTGACATGCGGATATTTCTCGGTTTCCGCGATGCGAAGCTGCCGCAATCCCGCCTCGGAAACGATGCCGCCGAGAATATTATCAAGCTGTACCGGCGGAAAGAGAATCGGAAATTTGTAGTCCTCCCGATAGCGAGTCATGGTTACATAGCGCTTGACTTTCACTTGAGCATCAAAACCGTCGAAATTCGGATCGGTGAGAGCGTCGGTAAGCTGGCGGGTCCGGTCGGCGCGGAAATTAAAGAAGAGCACTCCATCCTCTGAACTCAGCCGGGAAACTTCATCACTGCGGCCGATGATAGACGGTTCGATAAACTCATCGGTGATTTCACGGTCATAGGAATCCGCAACCGCATCGCTCACATTTTTGAAGGAGAGTCCGATTCCGTCACAGATCGCGCGATAGGCTTTTTCAATGCGCTGCCAACGCTTGTCGCGATCCATCGCCCAATAGCGGCCAATGACAGTCGCGATCCGGCCGACTTCGAGTTCGGTCATCCAGGCGTGAACGCTCTGGAGATAGCTGAGGGCGGAATGGGGAGGTGTATCGCGGCCATCGGTGAACGCATGAAGCACGACATCATGAAAATCGAGGCGACGGCAGAGGATGAGAATCGCTCTAAGATGATTCATGGCAGCATGGACTCCGCCCGTACTGACAAGCCCCAGGAGATGCAAGCGGCGCTTGCGCTTCTTGAGATCAGCAATCAGATCCTTGAGGACTTGAATCTCAAAGAAAGCGCCCTCCTCAATTGCCTTGTCGATGCGGGTCACATCCTGAAAAACGACGCGTCCCGCTCCGATATTAAGATGACCGACTTCGCTGTTTCCCATTTGACCGAGAGGCAGTCCGACATCCAAGCCGCATGTTTTCAGGGTAACTGTCGGATTCGTGTTCCACATTTTATCAAGGAAAGGCGTATTCGCTTCAGTCACAGCGTTATACTTGCCGGGGGGAGCAAGTCCGTAACCATCAAGAACCGTTAGAATGACGCGTTGTGACATAAAAACTGCGGCTAAAACTTAGGACCTTTTACACGAAGATTGTTTTCCCGACGGGTAACTCCCTCGCTGTCAAGATATTCCAGAAATGGAACAACATACTTCCGCGAAGAAGAAAGCAACGAGCTGATTTCAGAGACGGATAATCCTTCCGAATTCGCCAAGGCACCACGCAGCGACCGCACAGCAGTCGTGAAGCAATCAGAATCAAAGAAGAAATCCAGTCCGATTCGTTTGGCGTATTCCAACCGTTCCATGATAACCAGGGTTTTTTCAACCTCCTGTTTGGGAATCGATAATTCCTCAGCGAGGGGGCCCGAGAGCGGAGGCGTAAACCGTTCACGCTTCAGGATCGCCGAAATCGAATTGATCAGAGCCTGCTGGTGATCAGTGAGTGAAGGCTTGCGGTCAAGGCGGAAGAGCACGCCGCTCTGTTTTCCGATCAGATTCGATCGAATGAGTTCATCGACAGCACGCTGCAGGATTTGTTCCGCATAAGATTTGAGCGAGCTTGTCGAAAACGCTGAGATCGACAGGCCTTTCAACTCGGGCTGCGTTTCATGGACGCGGTCGATTTCCGATAAAATATTCCGCTTGCAGGTTTCGATGTGCTCTTTCAGAATGGTGAAATCGCCCAACTGGACGGCTTCACACAAAAGAGGCTGCTCGAGCAATTCATGCAGGCGAAAAACAGGAATGCCGAAGCATTGCGCAAGATATTTTTTAGCAATCCCGAATCTGCCCCGCGTTTTCAGTTGAGCAAAGAGCGCTTCGGCAATCGAATTTACTGAGAGTTGCCTGCTGAAATCCGTTTCAGCCGCTTTATCAGCCGCTCTTAGTTTCGGGGGGTGGGCTTCGAGCACTTTTCCGCCACCGAGGGTTTCCATGGGCGAGTAGCGGCGAATGATAAAGCGATCGCCCCAAGCAGCGACAACTGGCTTTTCAAGGAGCAGATTGGCAAAGCAGAGGTTCTCCGCTTGATGCAGAATCTGAAGTCTGCCGAGCGCTTCATCGGTTCCAATCAAGAAGCGCAGCCGCTGCCGGTCTTTGAGCGGCTTCGAGTTGGGAATCAGTTCGATTGCGATACGAATGCGAGAGGTTTCAAACAGCGAATCAGGCTCGCCGAGAGTCAAACCGCGTTCGAGATCTTTTACCTCGCCGATCAGGTTCAGAGCGGCGCGCTGGCCGGGAACCAATGAATCGCGTTCTTTGCCGTGCGATTCAACATGCTTAACGCGCACGGAATGACTACCGGGCAGGATAACGAGCTTGTCATCCTTGCCGACTGTTCCGGACAAGACCGTTCCCGTAACAACCGTGCCGTGACCTTTGAGGGAGAAGACACGGTCAATGGGCAGACGAAAAACGCCGGGATTGTTGCGCGGAGTCATGCTCGAGAGGGCGGACAGCAGGAACTCACGGAACTCAGGCAGACCTCTTTTTGAGAGAGAGTCAATCCGAAACAGCTCCGCTCCCTGCAGGAAAGTTCCTTTTACGGATTCTTCAATCTGCTCTTCAACGAGATCAATCCAGTCATTGTCAGCAATGTCAATTTTCGTGATAACAACGCAGCCGTCGCGCACGCCGAGCAGCTTCAAGATTTGAAGATGCTCCGTTGTCTGCGGCATGACTCCGTCGTCGGCGGCTATGACCAGAATCGCATAATCGACGGTGGAAGCCCCCGCGACCATATTCCGAATAAACTTTTCATGGCCGGGGACATCGATGATCGCAACATCGTCATTCAGGAAAGCATAGCCGAGATCGATGGTAATCTTTCGCTTCCGCTCTTCGGGCAAGCGATCCGGATCCGTGCCTGTCAGTGCGAGTACGAGTGAGGATTTTCCATGATCGATATGTCCGGCAGTGCCGACAATAATGTGGGACATCAGGTTTGTTTGAAGATCGACTGCATATCGAAGAGGTGATACTCCGACATGCAGAAACGGCATCCGTTATATTGCGGCATATGGCTTGAATCAATCATTCGTTTGACCTGATCCAGAGTGTAGACTTTTCGTCGTTTGTCTTCAGGAATGTCCTTTACCTTGCATTCATACTGAATGAAGGACATGTCATGAATAATCAAGTTTTCCTCATCAACGAGATACATAGCAAGACCTCAGCTAAGATGTTAAATGAGAAGATTCCGGCCGGGATGCGCACCTTGACAGAATCGAAAGCGGAACGTTTTCTGTGCTTAGCCCGGCTCGGCGACAAAATTATAAATAATTCCTGCTTCAGCGCGATCGAGATGACTGAATAAGCGTACGCAGTTGTTCGAGTTCGACTGGTTTCAGTTCACGCCATCTGCCGGGGCGCAGCGTGCCGAGTTCGAGTCCGGCAAAAGTATTGCGATGGAGGTGAAGCACGCGAACTCCAAGCGCTTCCATCATGCGGCGGATTTCACGTTTGCGGCCCTCGCGAAGAGTAAGCCGAACCGCCTTTTTCCCACTGCGCTGCACATGAAGAGCGAAAGCACGGCCATCATCAAGCGGGATACCGGTTCTGATCTTACGAAGCTGAATATCGGTAAGCGGCGGGCTGGTTTCGACTGTGTAGGTTTTTTCACATCCGAATTTGGGGTGAGTCAGAGCGTAAGCAAGTTCACCGTCATCGGTAATAAGGAGGAGACCCGTGCTGTCTCTATCAAGGCGGCCAACGGGGAAATAGCGGCGATCATCCGGCACAAGATCGAGAAAGGAAGCGCCTTTTTCACGGCCAATTTTGCAAGTAGACAGATATCCCACCGGCTTGTTCAACATGAGAACCTTGCGACGGAGTTCTTTGGGCACCGGTTCACCGTCCACGGTGACATCGTCCTGATCCGGGTCCACCCTGCTGCCGAGTTCAGTAACGACCGCACCGTTCACAGAGATCAAACCTTCGGCAATCAGCTTTTCAGCCGCTCTGCGAGAGCAGATGCCGCGGCGGGCAAGAAATTTTTGAATTCTTTCGTTCATGACGGAGAAAAACCCTCAAGGGCGAGGGTTGCTGGAAGTATCCTTATTGCAGGGCGGATAAAGGAACTGTCCCGGCATCCTATGGTCGTTGAAAAGAATACTCCAGCCGGGCTGTGCGTGTTTGAAAAGTTAAACTTCGATCGACAACTGCGGCTGTTCAGTCCGGCGCGGAGGTTAGTGATGGAAAGAAAAAGGTCACAGTACGGATTTACCGCCGGCAATTCAGCTAAGGCTCAGGATGTTCAAATTCCGGTATTTGCTCTGCCATTTTTCGAGAGTAACTTCTCTCAGCTCCTTGAGTTTCAGCTTGCGCTTGCTGAAGAAGGATTCGATTCGGAAATTGACTTCAGCAACATCACCGTCGGAGAGATCAACATGAATATCGTTAGCGAGTTCGCCATATTCGATGCGGATCAGCCGTTTACCGGGAAGCAAGCTGCCGACCAGAGTCAGATCGAAGGGCTCATCATGTCCGTCGAGGATGAGTTCATTGTCGACATAGATGCGAAGCAGGGAGCCATCAAATGGCTTCACACTGGACGCCGGAACGACCGCCAGAAATGCATTACCGGAAATACGTTCGTAGGTACCGACGATATCCGGGATTTCGATATCATCGGGTGTGATATTAACTTCAAGCGGCTCCGGTGACTGATAACCGGCGACATCAGCAAAGGTAACAGTATGCCTGCCAAACTCCATTTGAATGTCCGTTTGTCCAACTCCAACCGGAACGCCGTCGATAAGAATTCCCGCCGCCAGAGGCTCGGTCAGAAGCCTGACAAGGGGACGAGGCCATGTATCATCCGGTTTCAGGTTGAAGGCAACCAGTTCGGATTGACCACTGCGCGAGAGCGAGACGGAGATCTCCGCGGGATAAACGTTATAGCCTTCTTTCGACAGCGAAAAGGCATAGAGCCCTCTGTCGAGACCATTGAAAGTATAAGGAGTTGTATGCGGTGTCAGCGCAGAGTTGACTATGATTGAAGCGCCTTCGGGATTGCTGGTCACCGTAATCTCCGTTTCAGACAGAGCCTTACGTGCGGTTTGGGTCGAGGCCTCGGGAGATGTCGGGGGCGCAGATTGAGTCAAATGAGACTGACGTTCGACAGGTGACGATGTATCGGGATAGTATTCATAGTCTTCCGGGACATAGTCATCTTCATATTTAACGATGCGTCGCGATTGGGGAGCCGGTGGAATCGAAATAACGGGTTCACCCGTGCTGAAAATTTCCTGACGAACCGCTCTGATGGGGGTGATTGAATCTTTTTTTGCCACATCTTTGGCTTCTTTGAACAGGAAACTCGCGTTTGCAATCCGGTCTTCATAGACCTCAACGATAGCGACTTCAGGTTCGGAAACGTATCCGGGTTTGCGAACGGTAATCAGTTGACGGCCAACGGGAACGCCCTCGAGGATGGTATCGGACATGTAACCGGTTTGCACTCCGGCGATATAGATATCAGCGCCGGGGATGGAAGTTGTTACACGCACTTGACCTGTCGAAACGGATTTATGGGACAGCACCCAAACCGCACCGACAGCAATAATCATAAGCGGCACGGCGATTTTCAGCATATTAATCAGAATGCTGACAAATGGGCCGGTTCCTCGAGGCGCTCGTTTCATTTACGAAATCTTGGTTTTGTAAGTAAGCTATTTATGAGTCCGGTTAAGTACCGGGTTTATCTTTATTGAAAAAGTGCTGAAAGAGATCAATCGGAACCGGGAAGATGGTCGTTGAATTATTTTCAGCCGCGACTTCCACGAGGGTCTGCAAATATCTAAGCTGCAGCGCTTGCGGGTGCTGCTGGATAATACTGGCCGCTTCCGTCAGTTGATCGGCTGCCTGTCGTTCACCCTCGGCGGCAATAATTTTCGCGCGCCGGATACGTTCCGCTTCAGCCTGCTTCGCCATGGCTCGCTTCATTTCCTGAGGCAGGTCAACATGCTTGACCTCAACCAATGAAACTTTGATTCCCCACGGATCCGTTTGCCGATCGATGATTTCCTGAAGGTCGTGATTAATCTCATCCCGCTTACTCAGCAGGTCGTCCAGATCAATCTGACCGAGGACACTTCGCAGCGTGGTCTGAGAAAGCTGGCTTGTCGCAAACATATAGTTCTCGACATCGATGACCGCTTTCTCGGGAACGAGGACACGGAAATAGACAACCGCGTTTACCTGAAGCGAGACATTATCTTTCGTGATGACATCCTGCGGCGGCACATCGAGGACGATGGTTCTCAAGCTGACTCTGACCATTTTATCGACAAGTGGAATCAGGAGAATCAGTCCGGGTCCTTTGGTCCCGATGAACCTACCCAATCTGAACACGACACCGCGTTCGTACTCGTTCAGAATGCGAATCGCAGTGGCGATAATGAAGATCGCAAAGAGCGCGATAAAAATCACAATGGGCATAGCCATAGTACAACTCCTGCCAATGCTCCGAAAATCGGTCCCGGCGCATTGAGAAAGGTTTAGGATTTCTTCTCGACTTTAAGCAGCAGTCCTTCCGAGACGGCGACGACGCAGACGCGCGCGCCTTTCTCGATTGGTTCGGATGCTTCGGCCTGCCAGATCTCACCATGGACCTGGACTTTGCCCTGCGGATTCAGGGCAACCGTAACATAGCCAAGTTCACCGACGATCCCTTCCTGTCCGGTCGTAACTTTCTTTGATTGGGCACGGAGTCCCATACCGACAACGAAGACGAAGAAGAGAGCGGTGATAATTGCGGCAGTAATAATCAATTCCAAGCCTACTTGTATCCCTGTTTTAAACGGTTCAAACAGCATCAGCGATCCCAAGGCCATTGAGATGATGCCGCCAATCGTGAGCATGCCATAGCTGGCAACTTTAATTTCGAGCAAAAACAGAACAATAGCAAGCAAAATCAGGAGCAGACCGGCCCAGCTTATCGGGAGCATTTGCAGGCTGAAAAACGCGAGAATCAAAGCCAGCACACCGACAACACCGGGAAAAACAGCGCCAGGATTATAGAGTTCAAAGAACAGGCCGTAGATCCCGAGCAGCAGCAGGATATAGGCGAAATTCGGATTCGCGATGAAATCGAGAATCTTTAAACGAAGCCCGATATTGGTTTCATGAATATCGGCATTCGCAGTGTCCAGAGTATAGGGACCGGATTCGAGGTCGACCGTCATGCTGTCCAGCTTGACCAGCAGGCTATCGCGGGATCCGGTGATAAAATCAATGACTCCCAAATCGAGAGCTTCGGTTTCCGTGATGGATTTGCTTTCACGGACTGCTGATTCCGCCCATTCGACATTGCGGCCATGACGCTCGGCCAGGGTGCGGGCAAAGGCTGCGGCGTCGTTCGTGATCTTGTCTTCCATGACCTGCGAACTATCCGATTGTCCGCCGAATCCACCCAAACCGACGGGGTGAGCGGCTCCGATATTCGTGCCGGGAGCCATCACTGCGATATGACTGGCCAAGGTCAGAAAAACGCCTGCAGAACCTGCTCTTGAACCCGATGGCGAAATATAGAGAACTACAGGGACTTTGGCGGCAAGAATCGTCTTACACATGATCCGAGTCGTCGACAAGAGACCACCGGGCGTGTCAAGTTCGATAATCAGCGCCTCTGCCCCATCTTCTTCAGCAGCTTCTAAGGCTATGTTTAACAGCTCATTGGCAACTGGGCCAACGGCTCCATCCAGCACAAGCCATTGCACATGTTTGGCTGTGGCTACATTGAAACCTAAACAGATTAACAATATAGCAAAAACTGTGGCTCGTTTCATGATTTGCCTTTCGATAGCACTTCACGAACGGAACTGAGAATAGTTTCGATCTCGTCCGGTAGTACGGTTCGCATGTCAAGCCAAAGGCTCTCATCGCGGACGGTTCCGATGATGGGACAGGATGCCATGCGTAGGGCTTGCGCCCACTTGGCGCTCGTCCAGTCCTTTGGGATACAACGGACGGCAAAACTATCGATTTGGACGGCAGGTAATGTACCTGACCCGGCATTTGCAAAGCTCTTCGTGACTTCCAGAGTTGACCAGCTCGATAGTGCGGCAAGCTTATCCCGCAGGATTTGAGCGCGTTCTCGAAGTGACTTAGGGTTTTCAGTCAGCATGCTCCAAGAAGGTATATGCTTCCGATATAAAGATGGATGCAGATATTCTCTTAAAGTAGTTTCTAAAGCAGTAATGGTAGACTTGTCACAGCGCAGGACGCGAGCCAAAGGGCTTTTCTTCAGCTTTCTAACAAGTGTGGCCTTCCCCAAAATGATTCCCGCCTGCGGTCCGCCAAGCACTTTGTCACCCGAGACCATGACCAAATCCGCGCCGGAGTCGAGGCTCTCTTTGATGTTCGGTTCGTAGGGCAGTCCAAGATTTGTCCAGTCCTGCGGGACGCCTCCCCCGAGGTCATCAACAACAATCAGGTTTTCATGCTGCCGAGACAATTCCGATAATTGTGCAATCGTTACTGACTCGGTGAAACCATCGATCCGATAGTTCGAGGGATAGGCTCTGAGCAGGAGAGCGGTTTTGGGAGAAATAGCGTCGGCATAATCCTGAATCCGGGTGCGGTTGGTGGTACCGACCTCAATCAGCTTCACCCCCGCTCTTTTCATGATATCCGGCAGGCGAAAACTGCCGCCAATTTCGATCAATTGACCGCGCGAGACAATGGATTCACGGCGATGCGCCAGAGTGTTTAAAGTCAGATAAACAGCGGCGGCATTATTGTTGACAACCAGCGCATCCTCGGCTCCGGTGATGACAGTCAACAAATCGTGAAGATGCGACTGACGTTCGCCGCGGTCACCGCGTTCAAGATCAAACTCGAGATTGCAGTATTCGGCAGAATTCACTATTGCCTGCTGTGCCAGCTTCGACAAAGGAGCGCGCCCGAGTCCGGTATGCAGAATCACTCCGGTGGCGTTCACGACTTTCTTGATCGAAGGCGTCAGCAAAGCGGCCAATTTGCGCGCACATGAAGCAGTAAGTTTATCGTTCGACGGCGCCGACTTCCCCTGTTTGATGGCGTCACGAGCCTTATTCAACTCTCCTCGAATGACATAGACGATGATATCCTGACGGATGGAAGCGGAGAATCCCTGAAGCTGCGGTTGTGCGAGCAGCGAATCAACTCCGGGGAGTTGCCGCCGGGGATCTTCCGACTTTCCCATAGGCTAAAGAGAAGTTTCCAGTGAGAGGCGGAAGCCTTCAAAGGCTTGAACCTGACGGCAGACGCCGTTGGAGCATTTCAGACCGCCGCGTTCCCGACCATAGAAAAGAATCAGGCGATGCTTGCCTCCGCCGAAGGAAACAGAGGATTCAACCGACAGCCAGTTATCGCCTTCCTTCTTCTTCAAATTCTCGTCATCGCTCATCTGATAGAGTGCATAGATTGAAAAGCCGCCGCTGGGAATCCAGCCGACGGAGAATAATTGATCATGGTAGTCATGATCATCATCTCCGATATGTTCGGTAATCAGCAGCTGTTCGACTTCAAACTCAAGCTCTTGATTATCCTTAAAGGGCGTCGTGTACTTGGCGTGCGCCCACAGCCGATCCTGCCAGACGACAGATGCTTCTTCATTCGCTCCGAGTTCAAGAAAAGTAGTACGACCGCCGGGGAGATACCACTCGGCATTGCCGAACATTTCCCAGAAAGGCGAATCTTCCTGCTGCAGAGTCGGTCGTGGAAAGCCGCCTTGATTTTCGGGATGATGACTACTCAAGTTGTAATGGAAGGTCGAGTAAATCTCTTCGGTGATGCTGCCGGAAAGTTCAAGCTGATAGCCGACTTCATCTCCGATGTTCAAGTAGTGCGGTTCTCTTCCCTGTAGAAGCCGCGGTCCGACTTCGCGATAGACCGCGGGCGGGTTCTGAATGGGTGTGATGTCTTTGTAATTGTAATTGTTGTACTCAAGCAGCAAAGACCAGTTCCATTTATTCAGGTTGATTCCCCAGAAAGAGGCGCGACCGAAGAGAATTCTATCGGAACCATCGGGATGCTTGCCGATATAGGTGTCCTTCCATGCCTGCTCACCATAGACAGTCGCGACACCGCGCGTGAACTTCCAGTCAACAGCAGCAACATTGGATTCACGGTAGATTCCGGAATCATTGCGAACATAGGAGAAGCCGAGGGCTCCTTCCGAGCCACCGACTTCGGCGCGGCCGGCAGTGACATCGGTTCTTTTAACGAGAAAACCGTTGGGGGTCGTGCCGCTCAGACCCGTCAAACGCAAAGGGCCGACTTCGAGTTTTGCGCGAATTCCTTCGAGTTCACTGTCGAAATAGAGATCACGATTCTCGAAGAGGCTGAGAGCAAGTCCGTAGCCCCAAAGTTCGGAAAAGTCGCCGGCACGCAGACTCAACTGCGCAATCTTCGCTTCGATGTAGAGCTTATCGAAATGGGTGGTGTCGGCAATCCCATATTGATATTTATCGTAATCCGAGGGCCGGAAATACAGCAGCCTCCCGCCGAAGCGGAGATTATTCGCATAAAGATCCAAACGCAACTGGTTTTCGACGAAGCGGCGGGCGATGGTATTATTGGGATACTCATTATTCGCGCGGCGTTCATCAACTTCGTCGCCGTTTTCCCAGCGCAGAGAATTTGAGCCCTCGATTTCGATATCTTCAAGCTGTGCGAACGTATTGCCGCTTAGCGCAAAAAGTCCGAAGCACAGCAGGCAGAGCAGTTTTTTCACTTGTTCGACCCTGTCAGTTCGTGAATCTTGCCGGTGAGTTCGTCGAGTGACTTCATCTCGCCGATGTGCTTCCATTGTGTTTTGCCTTCGGCGTCGAGCAGGACTGTATAGGGTATCTTGTTGGTGCCGCCGTACATTTTCAGCACTTCTCCATCGGGATCATAAAGGGCATTCCACTTATAGCCTTTTGATTCGAGATAGGGTTTGACGCGAGTTTTTGTTTTTTGAGTGTCGATGGAGATCAGAATGACTTCGACATTGAGGCTGTCGGCGTAGAAATCGATTGTCTCTTTGAAGTCATTGAGTTCTTTTTTACAGGGTTTGCACCAGGAAGCCCAAAACATAATCAACGCCGGGGAATCATTCAGGTGTTCCGAAAGCCTGTAGTCGCCGCCATTCGTGTTTTTTAGAGACCAGTCGCGCGAAATGGCGGAAGCTTCGCTGAAGACAGCGAAAATCAGCAAGAGTGTGAGAGTCAGTCCGGCAAGTTGTTTCACGAGATACCTCTCATAGCATCAGTAGTTGTAAGTCTATTGATCGGCTTCAGCAAGCAATGTCTGGACGGCATCTTCCAGCAGTTCTTCGGTAATGCTTCCCCAACGGTAGCGGATGACGCCATTTTGATCAATGAGAAAATTCGCAGGATGGGCGATGACATTATAATCGACGGCGCGCACCTGCTGCGTGGCGTCGTGCAGCAAGGGGAAAGTCAAGCCGAGTTCAGGATGAAGATCAGAGAACATTACGGCGATCTGCCAGATATCCTGACCGTTAATCCCAAAGAATTGAATCTTATCAGTAAAGCGAGGGTCTTCCCAAACCTCCTGAATATGCGGGAACTCAACCAAACACGGCGCGCAATTATTCGTAAAAAAGCTCGCGAGCACGACCTTGCCCCGATAGTCGAACAGCGTATATATCGAGCTGTCCTCCAGACTCGGCAAAGAAAAATCGTAGGCCATGCTGCCGACCTCGGAACCCCAATTGATTGACATTTCAATTGCCGCTGTGGATGCAAGAGTTGCTACGACTTCGACATTCTGAGTCGATTCAACGTAGCCGAGTTTAGAAACCTCCACTTCGTGCTGGCCGATTTCGATATCAAAAAGAGTATCAGGTGTGGACTTAGCGGTCGCGATGCCGTCAAGAAAAATCGAAGCTCCGATAATCTCATCCTCTTCCGGCGTATGAGTAGTAACAATGATCGAACCGGTAACCACGACCGGATCGACATCGCTTTGCTCGATATCACAGGAGGTGAACAGCAATGCTACGCAGACCGAAAGACAAGTCAGTAAAAGCATAGATGATGTAAATTTGTTTACGAAGGCTGTCATTTCGGATTGCTCACGCCTGATAGATACGTTTTCATGATTTGTTTGTGCGTAACGAACGCGAGCGCGGGATGCGAATCGAGATCGAAGAATTCCGCTTCGGCGGCATCATCGCCGGGGACAGGCTCGCCGCTATTAACATGCGCGGTGTAGCCAAGGATGACGACATGACCGTATGGCTCGATGATCTCACTACAGACCGTTAAGAGTCGAGGTGAATCACAATGCAGACCGGTTTCCTCAAGGACTTCGCGCCGCAGGGAGTTTTCAGGTGTTTCACCCCACTCCATGAAGCCAGCCGGAAGTCCCCACTCACCCAACCCGGGCTCGATGTTTCTCTTAACTAACAGAACGCGGCTGTCCCGCACCAGAACAGCCGCGACGCAGGGAAGCGGATTAAGATAAGCAATAAGTCCGCAATTCGTGCAAACAGGGCGTTCGCGGCCATCCGCAAAAATAATCTTAAGTTTACCGCCGCAACCGGCGCAGAACGCGGGTGAATTATGCACAACAGATCACACAGTTACTCGTTTGACAAATCCTCATCCGCATCATCACCGTTTTCTTCGTGTCCGAAGAGGTCTTCACGATCATGGAGCAATCCGAATTTCCGGGCGGCGACAGACGCAGCTTTTTGTTCTGCCACCTTTTTCGAAGGACCCTCACCAATGCCGTAAGATTCGTTGTTAAGAATCAGCTCGACAACAAATTGTTTGGAATGATCAGGTCCGGATTCTTCGACCAGCCGATATTCGGGATTCGGCCAGTGATTTGCCTGGGCGTGCTCAAGAATGAGGCTTTTAAAGTTGACGAATTCATCGCGTGTGACGATCTCGCGCCAATTATCGAGCAGATGAGTCTCAATGAATTCGCGGGCCGGTTTCATTCCGCCATCGAGATAGATTGCGCCGATGATCGCTTCGAAAGAATCTTCAAGAATAGAAGAGCGCTCTCTGCCGCCTGCTCGATCCTCGTTTTCGCTGAGGATTATGTAGTCGCCCAGTCCGAGTTTCTTCGCCGCACCGACAAGCGAACTCCCGCTGACAATAACGGAACGAAGCTGAGTCAAATGTCCTTCCACCATTGTCGGGAAGAGATGGTAGAAGTATTCGGCGATAATCAGATCAAGCACAGCGTCTCCCAAGAACTCGAGGCGTTCGTTGGAGTAACTGCGGTCTTCCTGCAGTTTATGGAGCGCGCTGCGATGCTTAAGCGCGCCGACAAGAAAGGCGCGGTCTTTAAAACGATATCCGATTGTCCGCTCCAAAGGCGCGAGCGCCCGGAGCAGTTCGCGTGGAATGTCCTTGAGTCCGACACCAAGCTTATCCAGCAACCAGGACAATTGAATACCCTATGAAAAGGATGAAAACTAATCTTTCAAGCCATGTCTGGCAAAAATCAGCGAAGAGTTATGACCACCGAACCCGAAAGCATTGGACATCACGATATCGATTTTGCGCTCCACTTTTTTGTTGGGAACAACAAATAAGTCGCATTCAGGATCCAGATTATCCAGATTGATCGTCGGCGGAAGGATGTTGTTTTTCAGCGCAAGAATCGAGACGATTGCCTCGACAGAGCCGGCGGCTCCGAGACAGTGGCCGGTCATGGATTTCGTCGAGGAGACGGCAAGATTCTTTGTGTGTTCCCTGAATGTCGCATGAATCGCCCGCGATTCCGCAGCATCACCCGGAGGAGTCGCAGTGCCATGCGCGTTGATATAGCCGACATCCGAAACGCTGATCTCCGCATCTTTCATGGCGGCTTTCATGGCGCGAATCGCGCCCGCTCCATCAACGTGAGGCGCAGTGATGTGGTAGGCATCGCCGCTGGCACCGACTCCGATCAGTTCAGCATGAATAGTCGCGCCACGCGCTTTCGCGTGTTCATACTCCTCAAGAATGAGAATACCCGCGCCTTCGCCGATAACAAAACCGTCGCGATCCTTGTCAAAGGGGCGGCTGGCATGGGCAGGATCATCGTTGCGAGTCGACAACGCTTTCATCGAGCCGAAACCGCCGACACTAAGGTGTGAGATCGCGCCTTCCGAACCACCGGATACGACTACATCCGCTTCGCCGGATTGGATGAGACGTTTTGCCACATGCAGAGCGTGTCCGGCGGTCGCACAAGCTGAGACGACGGCGAAGTTCGGTCCAGAGAGCTCGTAGGTAATGGAGATTTGCCCGGCAACGATATCCGAGATCATCATGGGCACAAAGAACGGGCTGATTCTGCGGGGACCGCGCTCGATGAAAATTTTGGTTTGCTCCTCGAAAATCTGAATACCGCCGATGCCGCTGCCGACGATGACTCCGACATTCTCTTTGTCGAGGACTTCTCCGTTCTTCAGCAGTTTGGCATCTTCAAGCGCCTGCTGTGTGGCAGACAATCCGAAGAGCACGAAGCGTTGGAAACGGCGCGCGTCTTTCGGGTCGAGGATGTCACCAAGTTCGAAATTCTTAACTTCGCAGGCGAATCTCGTCGAGAAGTCAGCCGGATCGAAGAGGGTGATCGGTGCAGCGCCGCTTTTTCCTGCCGTGATCGACTCCCAGAAAGCCGGGACGTCATTACCGACAGGTGAGACGATGCCCATACCCGTGACGACAACACGTTTCTTCATGTTAATAAGAAGTGGTTAATGTCAGGCGTTTTGTTCGGAGGTCTTTTTATGCAGGTAATTAATGGCATCGCCAACAGATTTCATTGTTTCGGCGTCCTGGTCGGGGATTTCAAGGCCGAAATCCTCCTCAAAAGCCATGACGAGTTCCACGAGATCCAGTGAGTCGGCTCCGAGATCTTCAACGAAGTTAGCAGTAGGAACCACACTGTCAACATCAACCTGAAGTCTGTCTGCGATGATTTTGCGAACTTTCGATTCGAGACCGTTTTCAGCCATGGGAGTAGCCTCCGTTTCGTACAATGATAGTTATTATGAAAGATTGTCTATGTTCGTTACATATGCATCCCACCGTCGACAAGCAGAACTTGTCCGGTGACATAATCGGATGCGGGCGAGCTTAAGAAAACACAGGCATCGGCGACATCTTTAGGAGTGCCGAGCAAATTCAGGGGAATGGCTTTGAGATATTCCGCCTTAGTCTCTTCAGCGAGTTCGCCGGTCATTTCGGTTTGGATAAAACCGGGAGCTACCGCATTGGCGCGAATGCCTCTGCTGGCGAGTTCTTTGGCGACTGATTTCGTGAGACCGATGATCCCGGCTTTGGAGGCGGCGTAGTTGGCCTGCCCGGCATTGCCCATGACGCCGATGACGGAGGCGATATTTACGATTTTGCCATAACGGGCTTTCATCATCGCTTTCATCGCGGCTTGCGTGCAGATGAAAGTACCTTTCAGATTAACGGCGATGACAGCATCCCAATCGCTTTCGGACATTCTCATCATCAGGCCGTCTTTAGTTATGCCAGCGTTATTGACGAGAATAGTCAGCCCGCCTAATTCAGCCGTACAGCGCTTCACGATTTCCGCGGCACCCGCGGCGTCGGTGACATTCAGTTTTTGATGAATGACCTTAACGGAGTGAGTGCTTGCAATTTCAGCGGCAGTCGCGGCAAGCTCATCCTCGAGGAGGTCGGTGACAGCAAGGTTCGCGCCGTGAGCGGCGAGTTGTTCGGCGATGACTTTACCGATACCACGAGCGGCACCTGTGATCCAGGCCACTTTGCTTTCAAGCAATTTACTCATGCAGATGTACCTGTTGAGAGTTGCAGTTTTTCCAGCTCCCCTACTCCATTAACAACCATTGCGGATGCTCCGCTGATGGTCCGCTTCAGCAAACCGGAGAGGACATTGCCGCTGCCGACTTCGTACCATAGTGGAGCGGATAGCGAAGCCAATGAATTCATGCAGCCGGTCCAGCGCACAGGGGACAGCAGCTGTTTCGCGAGAAGTTCCTTGATCTCCGGCGGCTTTCCGTGCGCGGACGCCGTAACATTTGACATTACCGGAAAAGCAGGCTCCTTGATCTCGACGGAAGCAAGAGCTTCAGTAAGGGCGTCAGCGGCAGGCTGCATCAAGGGAGAATGAAAGGCTCCGGAAACGACCAATTGTTTCGCCATTCTCGCTCCGGCAGTTTTCGCACCCGCGATGACAGCCTCAATTGCAGAGACATCACCGGAAACAACGACCTGTCCGGGAGAATTGAAATTTGCCGGAACCGCGATCCCCATTTCAGAGACGCTTTGGCAAAGGTTCAGCACTCCGGTTTCGTCCAACCCGATAACAGCAGCCATGGTGCCGGGATTTACTTCGCCGGCATGCTGCATGGCTTCGGCACGGACTTTAACGAGTCTGAGTCCATCCTCAAAGCTGAAGGCTCCCGCCGCTTGCAGAGCAGAATACTCGCCGAGACTATGTCCGGCGGCGGCTTCGGGTTGGAGATTATGCCGGGCGAGCAGTTCAGTCAAGATGCAGGAGTGGACATAAAGCGCGGGCTGCGTAACACGGGTTTGTTTGAGTTCATCATCCGAAGCTTCAAAACAGACTTTTGCAAGATCGAAGCCGAGAATACCGGCAGCCTGCGCATATCGGTCGCGCGCCAAAGAGTACTTTTCATAGAGGTCGTGACCCATACCGATGGCTTGCGAGCCCTGACCCGGATAGAGAAAAATGCTGCTCAATGTGCTGAAGGGAGATTTAAGAATCAGAATCGGACAACCGCGCCGCCCCATGTAAAGCCGCCGCCAAAAACGACACTCAAGATAACTTGTCCATCTTTGATGATGCCATCACGGCGAGCTTCATTCAGAGCAATCGGCACGGACGCCGAAGAGGTATTGCCGTATTTATGAATATTCAGGAAGACTTTTTCCATGGGGATATTCAGGCGTTCAGCCACCGCTTGAATAATTCGAATATTGGCTTGATGCGGGACGAGCCAATCAATATCCGCCACTTCGAGACCGGCGAGTTTGACAGTCTCAATCGCGGTACGATACAGGATGCGAACGGCATGCTTGAAGACTTCATTGCCGTTCATGCGGAGATATTTTTCTCCATCTGAGGGCTCCCCGCTGTTAAAAGAACCGGCGGTACCGGCGCCGATACAATAAAGCAAATCGCATTGATCGCCGTTCGTGCCATTGGTGATGGATAGAATCCCGCGCTCATCAGAGGTGTCGTTGAGAACAACCGCGCCGGCGCCGTCGCCGAAGAGAACGCAGGTCGTGCGATCGGTCCAGTCATTCATTGGAGTCAGAAATTCGGAGCCGATTATCAGCGCTTTCTTCGCACGACCGCAAGCGATCGCCATTTCCGCCTGATAAAGTCCGAACAGGAAACCAGAGCAGGTGGCACTCACATCCCACGCAGTGGCTTTTTTTGCGCCGATGGCATTCTGGACAATTAAGGCGGTCGCCGGGAAGCGAAGGTCGCCCGAAATCGTAGCGAGAATAATCAGATCGAGTTCGATGGGATCAACTTGCGCGTCATTCAATGCCTGCCGAGCCGCACGAATGCAGTAATCGGAGGTTTTTTCGCCTCTGCTGACCATGCGGCGTTCTTTGATGCCGGTTCTGGTCGTAATCCATTCATCGCTGGTATCAACGATTTTTTCGAGATCAGCATTGCTTAATATTTTATCCGGAACGGAGTGACCGGTGCCGGCAATCCGGGCGGCGGGTTTAGTGCCTTTAAAAACCTCAGTCATCATCATCCTCGGTTACTTCAAATTCATCTTTTTTGTCATGGTAACCTCTGTACCGAGCGACTCCGCGCGCGAGCATTCCGGCGTCGTAAAGTTTAATGCCTTCCGAAAGCGCATTGGCCAAGTTGCCTTCAGAGAGCGTAATCGCTTCCCGAATAGCATTCTTAATGGCTTTCGCTGTAGATCCACCGTGACAGATGATCGACAGTCCATCTACACCTAACAGCGGAACGCCGCCGATTTCGGAGTAGTCGAAATCGCGGCGCAGTGAATTCAATTTGTCATTCACAACAGCATCAACGGTACCTGCCGCCCCGTCGGAACCATAGATGCGAGCCATGATGAAATGGGTCAAGGATTCGGCTAATTTCAATATCACGTTGCCGACAAAACCATCGCAGACGATTACATCGGCCTTGCTGTTCAAGAGATCCCTGCCCTCGATATTCCCAACGAAGTTCAAACCGCTGGTTTCGAGGAGATAGTGCGACGCGAGAACCAGCTCATTTCCTTTGGTTTTTTCTTCGCCGATGGAGAGCAATCCGACATTGGGATTTTCGACCTTCATCATGATCTTCATATAGACCGATCCCATCACGGCGAATTGAAGCAAGTTGATCGGCTTGCAGTCTGTATTCGCGCCGACATCGAGGATCAGGGTGAAGCGGCCCTGACCGACCGGAAACAGTCCCCCGATCGTGGGACGGCGAACTCCCTCGATCAGTCCGAGTTTCATATAGCTGGCGGCCATTTGAACGCCGGTATGCCCTGCGGACACAACGGCATCCGCCACACGATCATGGTGAAGATCGACCGCGCGGAGCAATGAGCTGTTCGGTTTTGAGCGAATTACCTTGCCCGGAGAATCGGTCATCTCGATAATGTCCGGGGCATCCTCGATCCGTATACGTTTTTCCTTTTCGCGGCCCGCAGCCTTCAGTTCAGATTGAATGTCAGCATTGCGGCCGACAAGTATCACTTCAAGATTGCTGAACTGGTCAAGCGCCGCGAGCGCACCGGCGATGGGGACTTTAGGGGCGAAATCTCCGCCCATTGCATCGAGAGCTACTACCATTACTTATAAATGGCAATGTATCCGAGACGGATCAGACTTGTTTTACCTGAACGACGAAACGGCCATTGTAGTAGCCGCAAGCAGAACAAACACGATGCGGAACTGTTGGAGCTTTGCAGTTAGAGCAGGTTGCCGTTGCGGGCGATGTCAAGTGGTGATGCGAGCGGCGCATATCGCGCTTCGACTTACCGGTTCTTCTTTTCGGGACAGCCATGGTTGGTCAGTTTTATTGATGGTTGTGTTATTGATTCAGTTTTTATTTTCGCAAGTGCAGGATTCAGTATTCAGATTCGCGCCGCAGTTCATGCAGAGTCCCTTGCAGTCTTCGCTGCAAAGGTTGCGACTGGGAATGGCAAGGATCACAAAATCATGAAGTATGTCGGCTAAATCGAGATCTCTGGTGCCCAACGGAATATACTCAACATCCGTATCATCGACTTCATCATCAGCGGGAGGAGATCCCAGGATAAACAACATCGGTCCCTCGGCTTTGAACACCGTTTCATAAGGCTCGAGACAGCGATCGCACTCGAGATTAATACGAGCTTCGATGGCGATTTTGAAGTCGAGATAAGGGTCGTGACGATCTAATTGAAGTTTAAGGTGAATGTCAGAGATCCTGAGCGCATCCGGCAAACCCAACTCCTCTGGTTTCAAGGATTCCTCAATCGTGTGGAGCGACTGTGAGTATGCGGGGAGGTGAATCTTCAAGGGTTTCTCTGTAAACTGTTAAATTTAGCAATACTAAGCTTTAATATCAAGTTGACTACCGAATTCCTGAAGAGACTGAAAATTCATTCACTGTGTTCACTATTAGACTGCAAGTGATTGTATATAATAGATTAATATAATATCTTCTGATGCTAAAGTAAGAATGCTGAAAGACATCGCCTCTGAAATGGACTATTTTTGCAGACAATCTGGAGTAGAAGTCGCGCTGTTAGCATAAAAGGCGCGGGCTCTCTTGAGAGAGCCCGCGATGAAAGAGCATCAGAAAACGGGCTAATCTTTGGATTTTTTGGGCGCTTCGCCCTCATCTTCCGACCCGGGAGGGAAGGAGATGGAATCGCCCAATGAGTTTTCGAGAGAGCGGATATGGTCGCGGATTTTTGCGGCTTCCTCGTAGGCTTCAACTTCGACGCACTCTTTGAGTTTTTGATGCAAGTAAGCGATTTGTTCAACCACGGAACGGTTGACAGGTTCGTTGCTTACGGCAGCTCCATCCATGACACTGTCGACGACCTGAATCGGAGCTTGCGTTCGCAGGGCGAGCGCAATGGCGTCAGAGGGCCTCGCATCAATGAGCTTTTCTTCACCAGATCTGTTCTTGATCTTGACTTCAGCGTAGAACGTATTCTCTTTGAGATTGCTGACCGTGGCAGACTGGACTTCAACACCCGCCTCATTAAGAATGGAGGCGAACAGATCATAGGTCATGGGACGAGCGTACTCAAGCCCTTGCAGAAGGAAGGAAATGCTTTGTGCTTCGGCAGCGCCGATAAAAATGGGGAGCCAGCGCTCGCCTTCCTTTTCCTTGAGAATAACAACATAGCCCTGATAAGGCGGGCAAACCGAGATTCCGACTACTTCAACCGATACCATAATATTCCTCCGGATTTGTCTGTGAGATGAGAGGCAGACAGGTTGTACCCGGAATTAGATTAGTTTTGTTTCAAATGGGTAAGCATATACTGGATCAATCGATCCGAAAAATCCACCTGTGCTTCAAACAGCAATGTTCCATGGCCGCCGGCTTCATACTGAAACAGCGTGATGCCTTCGCCTCCGGCTACGGCCAACTTGCGAGAGCTAACTGACGAATAATTATCATCTTCCGCAGAGATGATTAGACATGGACGATTTTCGAGAAGCTTGATTGCGGGCAAGGTCTGAACGCCCCGATAGTCTTCCCCCGGCGAGATCATCACGATGGCAGGAATCGACTCGTCCGACACTGCATAGGAAAGCGCAACATTTGCGCCAATACTGGCACCGATGATCCCGATGGGAAGGTTCGCAAGCTCAGGATCAGAGCGAAGCCACCGCACCGCTCCATCCACATCGTTTATCATCTTTGCATAATCATCATTGGTGAGTGATTCAAAAGTGATTTCGCGCGATTGGGCTTGAGTGCTTTCACCGTGTCCGCGGAAATCGAGGGCAAGCACATCAAAGTTTTGTGATACGGCCTTTTCGGCGAATGATTTCCAAACCGAGCGGTTGCTGTGGTTCATATGGAGCAAGATCAGAATGCCATTGGACGCCGCCGCACTCGCATAGAAATCCCCATGAACGATGATACTATCTGTTGTGACAAAGGTGATCGTGTCCTGAGCGGCAGCAAGCCGCAAACCGCAGAACATCGCGAAAACAACAAAGAGATAATTGACAGATTTCATCTGAACCGTCATCAGTTCTCTGAGATTTGACTCTCTTCAACTTCCTCCTTCAGGCGGCTTCGAATGATTCTACCATCGGAGCTTAAAGGAAGTTCCTTAACGAATTTAATCAACTTCGGACATTTATACAGGGCGATTCGTTCTTTCACATATTCGATGATCTCACTCGGGGAAATACTAGCCCCCTCCTTCAGGACAACAAAAGCCTTAATTTCCTCTCCATAGACGGAATCGGGCATGCTGATGACCGCAACTTTGTCAACATGCGGCAGACCTTCGATGACTTCTTCCACTTCGCGCGGATGGACGGGAAAGCCGCCTTTATGGATAACATCGCCGAGATGACCGGTAACAATCAGATTTGAATCGCCATCCATGACACCAATGTCATCCGTCAGCAGCCAGCCATCCTTGAGCATTACCTGCGCGGTGCGATCGGGACGATGGCGGTACCCTTGCATGACCGAAGGACCTCTGACCGCGACGCGACCGGTTGCTCCGGGGAGAGCGATTCTGTCATGATCGTCAAAAATCGTGATCTCGGTATTTCCGATAGGCTGGCCGACCGAACCGTCTTCAGTGAGTCCGGGGAAAACATTATAAGCGATAATTCCAGAGGTCTCAGTGGCACCGTATCCCTCGCAGACCGGGACCTTCATCTTGGCAGTAATGATGCGCGCTGTCTCAGGCGAAAGCTTCGATTCACAGCAGATCAGATGGCGCAGATTGTCGAAGGACAGCTTATCGGCTGAGGGGAAGGTGGCCATCAACGCGTACATAAAAGGATTTCCCGCAAAGAGCGAGATTTTTTCTTCCGCGAGCGTATCCAGCACATCGCCAGCGTGGAAGCGGGAATGAATAGAGAGAGCCGCGCCGTGGTACATGGGCAGATGCAAGGCGGTTGACAGACCCATAATACCGGTGAAAGGCAGTACAGCAAGCATGCTGTCTTCGGACCGGATGCGCAGCAGTTTCCCCAGTTCGAAAGTCTGAGCCGCCAAGTTGCCATGAGACAGCTCAATACCGCGAGGTTTGCCACTGGTCCCCGCAGTGTAGAGCAGCACGGCGATATCAGATTCCTGAATGGATGGATCAGATACAAGCGGCTGACTTGTCCCGAGCAATTCGGTCATTGACTCAGTGCCTTCGGGGATTTCATCACCGAGATAGACACGATGCGAAACCGATTCAAGATGGGCGACAGCTTTTTCGGCTTCAGCACGAAACTTCGACCAACCGATGACAGCTTTGACTTCCGCCGATTCCACTTGCCAGCCGATTTCACGGGATTTATGCTGTATATTTATGGGGACGGCGACCGCGCCTAATCCTAAAACAGCATAGTAGGCAATGACAAAATGAGGACAATTGGGCAAGAGAATCGCGACATGGTCTCCTTTGCCAATATCGCGTGCGGCGAGTGCTCCGCGAAAGCGGCAGACGGCTTCATTCATTTCCAGCCAACCATGGCGCTGCTGATTTCGCGAAACCGCCGGGGCATGAGGGCGTTCAACGGCCCAGTTTTCTATTGCTTGATGCAGGAGCTGCACTTCGACTGCTCGTATTTAAAGAAATGACTTTTAAATTACACGGCGAGTTCGCCGATTCTATCCAGAGAACGATATTGCACAGCTTCGAGGACATGAGACAATTGAAGGTCTTCATAGCCATCGAGGTCAGCAATTGTGCGCGCTACTTTTCGGATGCGGTGATAAGCGCGCGCCGACAGTCCCATTCGTTCGATCGCTTGTCTCAGCACTCCCATGCTTTCGGAACCCACCGGCGCGAATTCCTCGATCTCTTTATTGGACATATGAGCATTGGAATAGAGATCGGCACGCCGGTTATGAAAGCGATCACGCTGCAGCCGCCGCGCAAGATCAATGCGATTTTGAATGGTTTCCGAAGTTTCAGAACTCGCTTTCGATGACAGATCCTGCCAGCTCACTCGGGGAACTTCGACATGAATATCTATTCGATCGAGAAGCGGACCGGAAACTTTTGCGACATAACGACGAATCTGCTCGGGTGTACAGCGGCATTCACGCTCCGGATCGGTCAGGAAGCCGCAGGGGCAGGGATTCATGGCGGCGACGAGCATGAAATTCGCCGGATAAGTCAGCGAGACCGCGGCCCGTGACAAGGTGACAAGACCATCTTCGAGCGGCTGACGCATCACTTCCAAGACATTTTTATGAAACTCAGGGAGTTCGTCAAGGAAGAGAACACCGTTATGCGCCAAAGAAACTTCACCGGGTCTGGGAATGACTCCGCCCCCGATGAGTCCGGCATCGGAGACCGTATGATGCGGCGAACGAAACGGCCGGTTGGCGACCAAGGCTTGCCCCGCCTTCAGTAAGCCCGCGACCGAGTGAATGCGGGTAGTTTCAAGCGACTCCTCGATTGAAAATTCCGGCAGAATCGAAGGAAGCCGTTTGGCAAGCATCGTTTTTCCGGAACCGGGAGGTCCAATCAAGAGGATGTTGTGACCGCCAGCCGCGGCAACTTCAAGCGCTCTTTTAACGGAAGCCTGTCCGCGAACATCGGAGAAGCAGCCGACAGATTCGCGAGATTCCTGAAAGAGGATCTGCCGATTGACGATGTAGGGATCAAGTTCAAGCGATCCATTCAGGAAATCGACGCAGTCCTGAATGGTTTCCATGGGAAAGACGTCTATTCCAGAAATCAGGGCGGCTTCACGGGCATTGGCTTCAGGAACGATAATTCGCTTAATCCCCTCTTTTTGCATCGATCCGGTAATGGAAAGCGCGCCGCGAATTGAGCGAATTCTGCCATCGAGAGCAAGTTCTCCAAGGAAGGCAGTGTTTTCAAGCGCGGACGTAATAATCTGTCCCGAAGCGCAAAGGATGCCAATCGCAATCGGCAGATCAAAACCGCTTCCTTCCTTGCGAATATCGGCCGGAGCAAGGTTGACGGTAATTCGTCTTTGCGGAAAGGCATAGCCGGAGTTTTTAATCGCCGCCGAAATGCGGTCACGGGATTCCTTGACAGCATTATCAGGCAGCCCGACGACCGTGAAGGCAAGCAGTCCGTTTTCGAGGTGGCACTCTGCTTTGACTTGATATGCATCAACCCCCAGCAGCGCCGCGGTAATGACTTCAGCAAACATGTTTAATGCGCGAAAGTTGTCTTATGTTATGACAGTTGCTTTTCCCAGATACGCCATTTTTTATAGGGCCGCGATCCCATCGAGAGGGCCGCATCGTTCATGTTTTTGTTATCTTCGAGCACCCATGAGAATTCGCCCCAGTTATATCCGGCATGGAGACCTGATTCATATGTCTTAAGATAGATCACCGCGTCTATGCCACGTTGCCGAAATTCAGGAAGCACTCCCATCGCGAGGACGCGAGCGCGGTCGATCTTGCGGCGACCGGCCAGCAGAGTGAAGAGTCCTGTCGGGAACAGGCGACCATTGATTTTTTTCAGCAATACATTCAGGTCCGGCAGTGCCAGTGAGAAACCGATGGGTTCACCTTCGTTCGTTGTGACGAAGAGAATCAAGGCCGGGTCCAGAATCAGTTTCAGATTCTTTGCCATGGCATTGATCTCATTATCCGTCATCGGGACGAAACCCCAGTTCGCTTCCCAGATACGATTATAGAGATAGCGGAACTTATTTACTTCTCCCCAGAAGTCGCTTTTGTTAAAGAAAGCAAATCTAAGATTCAGTCTTGATTCGAGTTTCCTGGCAAGCTGCAGAAGGCGTTCGGTGATATCTCCTTCCCGCATTTCATAGGCAAGAATATCGCGAGCTTTTAAGAATCCGCAGCGTTCCAACAGGTCGTTATAGTAAGGCGGATTATGCGTCATCATGATGGCAGGAGGAGTGTCAAAGCCATCAATCAGCATGCCGCACTCTTCGTTTGTCGAAAAATTCATTGGGCCTCGGAGTGTGTCGAGGCCCAGATTTTTTACATGAGAAGCCGCAGTATCCAGCAGCGCAGAGGCTGTTTCGACGTCATTCACAGATTCAAAGAACCCGAAAAAACCAACGCGGTCATTATGAAACCGGTTATGGGCTGAATTGTGGATAGCGCTGATCCGACCAACCGTTTTCCCGTTCTCGGGAGATTTTGCCAGAAAGGATGCTACCGCGCCGTGCTCGTAAAAAGGATGTTTAGCAGAATCAAAGAAGGATTTCTGGTCAATCAGGAGAGGCGGAATCCAATTGGGATCATTTCCCTGAACCTTCCACGGAAATCGAAGAAATTCCTTCAGATCTCGTCGACTGGTCACTTGAGTGATTATCGGCTGGATGAAGAACCTCCGCTGATAGATGAACTTTTTTCACGACTCTTGCCAGTCTTTCAAGGGCTATATCGAGCTGTTCAAGAGTATGAGTAGACATAACGGAAAAACGTATCAGACATTGATGGGGCTGGACCGCAGGCGGAATCACGGGATTGATGAAAACTCCCTCTTCCTGAAGCATATGACAGATTGTGAAGGCGGTGATCATATCGCCAACCAGGACGGGAATAATCGGGGTGTCACTCAATTCAGTGCTCAATCCGAGATCGTGAAGCCCTTTTCTAAGGTACTCAGTATTGCGCCAGAGCAGCTCCCGGCGTTCCGGCTCTTCCTTGATGATTTTCAGCGCTTCGATAACCGCGGCGACGGATGCGGGCGGCGGGCTGGCGGAGAACATCAGCGCACGGCTGTTATGCTTCATGTAATGAATGATGTCTTCGGAAGCTCCAACAAAGCCACCGATCGAGGCAAGGGATTTCGAGAAAGTCCCGACAATGATATCAACCTCGTCGGTGAGACCGAAGTGCCCGGCGGTGCCCTCTCCCCTGTCACCGTAAACGCCGACTCCGTGCGCGTCATCCAGAATAAGGTCCGCGTTGTATTTTTTACACAGCTTCACCATTTCCGGGAGTCGAACGGTGTCTCCTTCCATGGAGAAAACGCCTTCGGTAATGACAATTTTTTGCTTGTCGCCAAGAGCGATCAGTTTTTGTTCGAGGCTGGCCATGTTGTTGTGACTGAACTTCACCATTTTAGCGAAGGACAGGCGAGCAGAATCAAAAATGGATGCGTGCGCTAATTCATCGGTGACCAGAGTCTCATGGCGATCCCCAAGCGTGGCAATGGCGCCGACATTAGCCTGATAGCCAGTGGAAAAGACAAGAACGGATTCCTTGCCGATAAATTCAGCAAGACGTTCTTCACATTCGATATGGACACTGAGTGTGCCATTCAGAAAGCGGGATCCGGCGCATCCCGTGCCGAACTGCTCAACGGCGGCTTGCGCGGCTTTTTTTACACGGGGATGGTTTGTCAGACCCAAGTAGTTGTTTGAGCCGAGCATCAGGGTTTCCTTGCCGTTCATCATAACGGCAGCCCCCTGATCGGAGTCAATCGGCCGGAAGTAGGGATAG
>JAHIZR010000201.1 GCA_018814465.1 bacterium
CAGTACAGTTACCAAATGGTGACCGCTCCCTTGACGAGAGCCCTGTTTGGAGAAGCTGGTCATGTTACTATGTCCTCGGATATGTGGATGAAACAGACTCTCTGTTATTAGTGTGGAGGCAGAATCCATCGTTGCATACAACTTATGGTAAACGTGTCAGCATTTCGGCTCCGCTTGATACTGCAATTCTCGATGAGTACACGCAGTTAACAGAATTGAATCAAGTAGCTTATCAATTGCTTCCTTTATCCGATTCCACGATGATGCTTGTTATGGCGATTATCTAACAGAGATGAATTACTACATGTGGATTAGTGTGCGACATCGCGATAACTATGGCTTAATTTCTAATGAATTTGGAGGGGGGTTCTTCAAATCAGTGCTCGATGAAGAAGGCCATCTCGCTGGACTTACTACTGACACTGTCGCTATTGGAAGCGACACGCTATTCTATTGGACAAGATCGCTACCGGATTTGGCCCTAATTGAACGAGACAGCATTACCTCATTGTCACCGTGGGATGAGGGTGTACTGGTTCCTTATGCACTTGGGATATCGCAAGAAGGTGTAAGACATGTCGTTTATGCTTATTATAGCCCCGATAGTTTTCAATATATCTATCGCTTCTGGAGATCGGACTTGGACATAGAAAGGCCCAGAGCAGAGCTTCCCACAAGCGAGTTCCGGGTATGGCCGAATCCATTCAACTCTATCACTACAATCGCCTTTTCACTTCCTGTATGCAACAACGTTGAAATCAGTCTCTATGATATTAACGGTCGCTACGTGAAGAATATTGCACAGGAACGAATGACAGCGGGGGAGCATGCACTACGGGTAGATGCTATCGGGCTGCCGAGTGGAGTCTATTTTGTGAAGGCACAGGCGGGGGATATTGCGGCGGTGAAAAAAGTGGTGCTGATTAAGTAAACCTGAAACGTGAAACTTGAAACGAGGAAGCAGTCACGGCACGGGGGTGGGAGAAACAAGAGTGCACTGCCGTGCAACGCTACGATGTGAAAGATGGACTCGGCGATGAGGCGGGGCGAGAATCAAGAGTGCACTGCCGTGCAACGCTACGGTGTGAAAGACGATCTCGGCGATGCGGCGATGGGAGTTGTCTGTCCGACGGGTGGCGATGTTACCAAGAGGCATGGGAAAAAGAGGCTCGAAAGCTGCTCATCAAAACTCTCGGAAAGACTCGCAAAGTGATTATATCTGCTCGAAAGGCGGCGTGTTTAACCGAAAATTAACAAAATTAAGTTCAGAGCTCTCAGGCTCTTGACAAGGCTCTCATGGGTCATTAATTTATAGCAGCAACAAGCAGGGGGCAGCTTTGACAGCATAAGGCAGGCACGCATCTTCACCACACAGCACTAAGGAGGCGTGAAGGATGAATGCGGAACTCACAAAAGAAGCAAATCACTTGGCAGAACAGGAAGAGCAAAAGCGCAAAGACGCTGGAAAAGGCAACGCTGTCAAGCATCTGATCTTGCCCGGCCAGCACGAGACACCGGAAACAGAGACGCCTCGCGACCTGCTCTTCAGAGGTGAAGATGAACGGGTCGGCGTCGAAGTTGTTCTGGAAGTCGCGAACATCAAATCGGCGACGATCCTTGCGGACACGGTTATTCTCCCCGCGGAGGCCGAGGGCCTGCTGCTGGAACACCGGGAGTTGCCGATCTGCGGTGAGATCGAAGTGGCGCTCGTCGCCGATGATCATGAGGTGTTCCGCGAGCGCTTCATGCTCCCTACGAATCGCCGCAGTGAGGTGGTGGATGCTCATCTCGAGCTGAGCAAGATCAATGAAGAGTTCGTGACGGATGCTCACAAGCGTGATATCGCGATGGGTATTTACTTCCCGCAGTTGATGGATATCGTGGATGTCTGGTATCACATTCATGTCGACGAGCACCATTTGCTGACGTACGAAGTGCACACCGGTCCGGCTCACTATCAGGAAATCAAGAAGAAGATCGAAGGACGGCTGCAGTTGTAAGTTGCCGCAGCCGGCGCCATCCATTCGACTTTAGTTTTTGCGGCCGCGAACCTTATATTAAACGCGCGTGCCGACAATAAAAAACCCTCCTCCCGGAGGGTTTTCTTATTTTGCAGTATTAAATTCTATTTTGTAATTTTTCCCAGCAGGTAGAAACTCAGACTGATGCCGATGCCGATATAAATCGGCTCCACTCCCAGCCAGTACTCGCCGCTGATGGTCCAGAAGGTGGAAAGTCTCCAGAGTAAGGCAACGATCCCGGATGTGAGCATGGCCGGCAGAACAAGCGTGCGGGAGAAGCTTGCCTTAGTGGACCATGCGGAGAGGGTGGGGATCAACAGGACCGGCGCGGCGACGGAACCGAGTCCATGCCAGAGGGAGACAATCGAGTCGGATGCCAGCGCCAAGAGACAGGCACAGACGGTGGTGACGATGAGCGCGAGCCGGACTCGGCGGGGCGATTGAGTCTGCTGTTCCGCGGATTTGGTTAGCAGGTCGCGGCCCAGCGCTCCGGCGGCAATGAAGGAGTAGCTGTCGATGGTGGACATGATCGTGGCCAGCAGCGCGGCCAGAAAAAGCCCGAACAAGCCCGCCGGCAGCACGCGCGCGGCCAACTCGGGGAAGGCGAAGGCGGGGTCGGAGATGTCGCCGATGATGGCACGCGCATAAAGACCGGTGGCGGTGGTCATGAAGTCGAAGATTGCCCAGAAGCCGATAGCGATGAGGATGCCGGGGAGGACTTGCCTTTCGCTTTTCGAGG
>JAHIZR010000202.1 GCA_018814465.1 bacterium
ACGAACTCAAGTTCCGTCGCCTTCACAACATCCTGCCGCAGCATACCTACCTCACGTTTGTACCACTTGATTAACGGACTTATCATAACAAAAATCCCCGCTATATGCGAGGACTTTGTCATCAATCTTAACCCTGTAACATATTGTGTTACAGGGCTTTCAGTTGGTGCACCCACAGGGACTTGAACCCCGAACCAATTGATTAAGAGTCAACTGCTCTACCAATTGAGCTATGGGTGCATGGTGTTATACCGGAAGGCGTAAATATAGTAAAACACTCAACATGAGTCAAGAGGGAAGATATAGTAGATGACCGAAAAAACAAGCAGATGCGATAATAATCAGCTTTCAAACCTCCTTGGACTGAAAATTCCCGCTAAAATGGTCAGGGCAACCGCCGCAAGCCAGACGGTTAAATAGAACCACAGCGGAAAGCCGACCTCGTGAAGGAGCAACCAACTGGCGATGAATGTCAATAGATAGAGAATCAGACAGGCAAGCAGACCACCGACAAGTCCGATAATACCCTCTTGTACAAGCAGGGACAAGCCAAGAGTTCGCTCGGATATCCCCATCAGGCTGATCAACTCCCAAGTTGGAAGGCGGTAACGAACCTGCGCGCGTAAGCACAGTCCAACTAAGGCAATTGCCGCAAGCGCCAGCAGGATTGCCACCCAACCGGTCGATCCTTGAACGTTTTGCATCAGTTCGTTCAGCCTATTCCAGAGTTGCTTGGGGAAAACCACAGAGGTAACGCCGTTCAGCCTCCGAGCCGAACAGGTTAGGCTGTCGAGGGTATTCAAATTGACTTGTCCGAAACGGACTCGTATGATCGGAGGAAAGGGATTTGTGCCGAATAGCTCACTGACATTCTCGCCTAATTCCTGCTCGACTTCTCGCAGTGAAGTAGCAGGCGAAACATACTGAACAAACTCAGCGCCCGGCCATGATTCAGCCAGTTCGGAGATCTCTGTTCGCAAACTGTCCGAGTCGTTTGCCAGCTCGATTTCGATGGTTAGAGCGGAGAGAAACTCAGCCTGAATTCCCTTGAGAAGATAGACTGTGCCGGATAATCCCCCCATCAGCGTAGTGCCAATGGCAAGCAGACCAATTGCGAGAACGGTTAACGTTGGCCGCGAACGGAGCGTGCCCAGAGCCAGCGAAAAGGCGAGCCGAAACTCACTCATTATTGCATTCCTTCAGCATGAGTAGAGCGCTCCGTTCTCCATCGAATAGCGAATAGCGGTTTTTGCCAGTTTAGTAGGTTGATGTGTGGTAACAAGGACGGTCGTTCCACGTGCATGTGCTTTCGTGATCAGAGCTTCAGCGGCGGCGGCGGATTCGGAATCAAGATGCGCGAACGGTTCGTCAGCGAGTAGTAAAAAAGGACGGTGAATCAGCGCCCGGGCGATTTGGAGTCGAGCTTTCTCTCCCCCTGAGAGTTCTGAAGGCAATCTGCGGGCTTGCGAGGCAAGGTTCGCATCCATTAAGGCTCGAGTTCCACGAGATCGGCACTCAGACCGGCTGGTTCCGATAATCGCAAGTGGCAAGGAGACATTCGTGAGAACGGTCTCCTGATCGAGGAATCTTGGAGACTGAAAAACGATACCCAGTCTCCTCCGCATCGCAGTTAAATCGTAAGGGGAAATTCCCGGCAAATCGAAGCCTACAACTCTGCCAAATCCAGCCTGCATGCCAAGTCCTCCCGAAAGCAGGCTGATCAGAGTTGTTTTGCCGCTTCCGGTCGCTCCCTCAATGAGAACCAGACTTCCCTTATCTACCTGCAAGGAAAGCCCTTCCAGAACGGTCTTTTGGGGGAAGCCAACTGAGATATTTTGGAGGTCGATAAGCTGGGCTAACATAATTGTTAATAAACAGGATAGTTCAGGAAGTTCAGGTTTATTTGTGGAGGCAAAAGCGAAATGTGACAGATTTTGTCAAAATTAAATTGGAAGCGACTTGAAACTCTATACGCTTTTGCTTATATTTACAAGATTCAAGATTTTCAATTATTTGAAAATTAGTGAAATAAGCAAGTTGTCTCGAATCGAATTCATCTCAAATAACCTATAACAACCCAGAAAGTCAAGGAGTTTCATGAACGACCCCGGTTTGATAGGTCTGATCTTCGGTGTAGCTGGATTGCTGATCGCCTTACTCATCTACGGAGGAGTGAAGAAACAAGCACCCGGAACGGATAAAATGCAGGAATTGGCAGCTAAAATACATAGCGGTGCCATGGTGTTCCTGAAAAGCGAATATAAGCTGTTGGCGATCTTCGTCGTTGTCATATTCCTATTGCTGTTCTTCTTCCACGAAGTACGTGAAACCGCTTATGCATTCCTTGTAGGTGCTTCCGCATCCATGCTTGCAGGTTATCTTGGAATGAATGCAGCCACGATCGCAAATGTTCGCACGACGTGGGCGGCAAAAGAAAAAGGACAGGGTCCGGCGCTGATCACTGCTTTCAATGGCGGTTCGGTAATGGGGCTTGCGGTTGCCTCGCTGGGCTTGGTCGGATTAGGAATTCTCTACTGGATATATGGATCGGATCGTTCAGCGGACGTGCTCGTCGGCATGTCCATGGGCGCGTCTTCGATTGCGTTGTTCGCTCGTGTGGGCGGTGGAATCTACACGAAAGCTGCCGACGTTGGCGCTGATCTTGTCGGCAAGATGGAATACCACCTGAACGAAGACGATCCGCGCAATCCGGCTGTGATTGCGGATAATGTTGGTGACAATGTCGGTGACACGGCTGGTATGGGCGCGGACTTATTCGAGAGCTATGTCGGTTCGATTGTTGCCGCAATTGCGATTGCAGCGACGGCAACGATGTATGCTGCTCAACGAATCGAACTGATGTCGTTTCCGCTCTTTTTGGCTATGGCCGGACTCATTGCATCGATCATCGGCATCTTTGCTGTCCGGCTCTTTCAGAAAGGCGATCCCGCTAAAGCGCTTAGTTCCGGAACGCTGATTTCCGGAGTTCTTTTCTGGGTGTTCGGTTTCGGTGTGACCCGGTGGCTGGGCCTCGATTTGAATTTCTTCTGGTCAATGGTTTCCGGATCTATTGCGGGAATTATCATTGGCCGTCTGACCGAGTATTATACGGCAGGCAAGCCGATTCGCGATATCGCGCAAGCCAGTGAGACCGGATCGGCAACCACGATTATCACGGGTTTGGCGGTCGGTCTGCAGTCTGTAGCTCTACCGATTATCTTCATTGGCGCGGCAATTTACGTTGCTTCCTATTTCTCCGGCTTATATGGAATCGCTGTGGCTGGTATGGGGATGCTGGCGACAGTGGGTATCACGATGGCGGTTGACGGCTATGGACCGATTGCCGACAATGCCGGCGGCTTATCCGAGCAAGCCGGACTTGGTCCCGATGTCCGTAAGATCACAGATAGACTGGATAGTCTGGGCAACACCACCGCCGCTATCGGTAAAGGTTTCGCGATCGGTTCCGCCGCGCTGACAGCTCTGGCGTTGTTCTCCGCTTATACCTCAGCGGTCGGACTCGACGCGATCAACCTCGTGAATGCGGAAGTGGTTATCGGTTTGCTCTTCGGCGGCATGATGGCCTTCCTGATTGCAGCGATGACGATGAACGCGGTCGGACGCGCGGCTGCCAAGATGGTTGCGGAAGTGCGCCGCCAGTTCACCGAAATCACCGGTTTGCTGGAAGGCAAAGTCCCGGCTGATTCGGATCGCTGTGTGGAGATTTCCACGAAGGGTGCCCTCAAGGAGATGGTGCTTCCCGGCGTGATGGCGATTCTTGCTCCCATCGTGATTGGTTTCGGAATCGGCAAAGAAGCCCTCGGCGGCATGCTGGCAGGAGCAACATTGGCCGGCGTTCTGCTGGCTCTGTTCATGGCGAATGCCGGCGGAGCCTGGGACAATGCCAAGAAGTATATCGAGTCGGGTGCGCACGGCGGCAAAGGCTCGCCCGCGCATGATGCCGGTGTGGTCGGCGATACCGTCGGCGACCCCTTCAAAGATACATCCGGTCCTTCGATGAACAT
>JAHIZR010000203.1 GCA_018814465.1 bacterium
AAGCGCCAGGTTATCCCGAACAGACCGCGCCAGTCGTTCGATTGCGTCCAGCTTTTAATATGTTCCATTCTGGCCGAGAAATCAAAGGCGTGCAATCTCGTGATCTGGACGCCGTAGTAGGCCGACTGTGATTCGGTATCTTTGCGAATATCCGAATTCGAGCCTTTAGCGAAGTCGAATCCCGCGAAGACATAGCCGTATCGCCGCTCGTTGACCGTGATGTCGCCCTTCAGCATTCCGTAGAAGCCGTCATAATCGCCTTCAGCGACCGACAGCCAGTGCGTATAACCTAACTCCAGATTGTCACACCCCAGACCCGCGCGAATCTTCCACGGATTGTAGTCCTCACCGAACAGCACATGCCCGCTATACTTCATGTAATACTCATCATAGAAGTTCCAGCGCACCGTCCCGCGCGCAAAATTTGTGCTGGCGTCTTCGAGGAATCGGGTAAAATATGAATCTTCAAAAATCCGCGGCGTCTGACTGCGCACTTCTCCGGTCAGCATGAGCTGATTGATTGGAGTCCACATACCTAATAGTTGTGCGGTCTCGATGGAACTTTGCTCCAGATTCATATGCAGCCGCCCGCGCACCGAAAAATCCTTGCACAGCTTACTGCTGGCGTCAATCCCGGCTCCCGAAAACAGTACATCGCCGTCCTTCGCCAGATAAGTATAAGACAGTCCGACGTTAGTTTTGCCGAATCGGCGCTTCAAGTGCAGTCCGGCATTGATGCCTTCATCGGCATTATCGCCGTCCTCGCTGTCGAAATACATCGTTCTGGCGATCCGTGATCCGGCGTAAGCCGTCAGCGAGCCCATCGGGCATGGCTTGACTTGCGCCCAGACACCGGCCACATTGCCGAAGCCGACGCCTTCATTGATCCACTGCTGGCCTAAGCGCACCTGCCATTTTGATTCACGGGGTGTATAAATCAGCACCGCCCGCTGAATCCGCATTTGTTCCTCGTTCGATTCACCATTCCGAATATCGGTAAATCCTCGCAGCGTGGTCTGGAAGGTCAGATCGCGGTGCCCAAGCTGGTAGGCATTCAGGCTGAGGCTCGGCGCGACCATCGCATGGTCTACCGAATCGTCCCGCATGTAGCTCCAGACGGATACCTGACCGGAGACAGCCGTCGCATAGACATCACTTGTCAGGCCCATCAACAGGCAGGTAATACACAGAATTAGACACATTTTGAAATAATATGGCGGGGCTCTCATGAGATTCCCTCGGGTTGATTGGCGATACTATAATATGGCAGAACCTTTCCGAAATGTCAAGTCATCTTCGCAGCATATTTCTCCTCATTCTATGGGGGAATAAAAGGGGGAATTGCCTTTATTCAGGTTTCACGTTTCATGTTTCAGGTTTGTCGCCGAGCCGGGCTAAGCACGGAAATCGTCTGGATAGCGATCCCTTCGAGATGCGCAACCCGGCCGGAATCCCAGACAGATTCGATCGTAAAATAAATCCGGCTGGCGGAAACCCTCCACCAGCCGGATAAATATTAGTCCAGATTGATGCTTATTAGTTCGCGCTGTTTGCGTTCAGGTAAGCAATCGCATTCTCCAGAATCGATTTCGCATAAGTGTAATTATGGACACCCATGCTTCCTTCGTTATTCACGAAGAACCAGGCATAACCCGCTTCACGCTCTACGCGAGTTGTGCTCTCGGTATCAAACAGCGGCTCCGTTCCGTCATTCGGCAGCATATTGAAGAGCGTCGTCATCAGAGTTTGAATCTCCGTCCGGCGTCCGCGGAAATCGAAATCATCCGGTGTCGTATGACAGGTATTACAGGCTCGCACATCGGGAGCAAAAGTATGACCGTAAATCGGACCGCCCTCTTCTCCGTGAGGAATGCTGTAAAGATGACACTTCACGCACATATCTTCCAGCGTGCTCTCGCCGGCGGTTACTTCGGGAGCATGATCCGATTCGCGTTCATACTCATAGCCTTCGATCTCCCAGCATCCCACACCGGCAACCATGTCAGCCTGCGGGCTGCCGTGCGGACCGGGGTGATCCGAACCATCATTCAGCTGGCTTTCGATCTGATCCAGACTTCTTCGGGCATGGTGACATTGGACACAAAGCTGACCGGCGCCCCAATCCTCGATTACAAAGCCATCGGGATTTTCCGGTCCGCCGTATTCGAGCGTGACTGCTTCAAGACCACGCAGGTAAGCCGGATTCTCATCCGTTGCAGGAGAGTGTACGTCATGACAAGTTGCGCAGGTCACCTGATACGGTTCGTGCGGGAAGGGTTTCCCAGCCCAATCCTCGTCCCACAGCATGATAAAGCCTTCGCTGGTATGGCAACCATAGCAACCGGTATTATGCACGTAATGTTCGTTAGTTAACCATTCTTCGTAACCGCCGGCATTCTCGATTACCGTGCCATGCCCTGAAGTCATATATTCTTCATTCTGGGTGTGACAGCGGTCGCAGGCCATTCCCGTCAAGGGCATTTCCATGTCTGGATTGTGATCGGAGAACTCGGGACCCATCGGACCGTGGCAGGCTTCGCACTGAACACCTTGCAGCGCGACTACGGGATTCTGATCATATCCGCC
>JAHIZR010000204.1 GCA_018814465.1 bacterium
GCCGGGAAATCAGGCAAAGAAAGGTTAATTCCCGAGAAGTTGGGAAGATCTGTCAGGTCTTCCTGTCGCAGGCGTTCATTGAAGCGGATATTCACATGATTAGGAGTGACCGCTTTCGAGCTGAGAACAGCCGGTGGGCGGCGATCAATATAGCCGATATCCGCGTCGTCTCGGGCTGCGATCATAAAACCTGGATTTGAATTGTAGTCTCCCACGCCGGTAAACGTCCTGAAGCTGTCACCCTGAACGGGTATATATTCGAGGTCGTCATCAACCCGCAAGACACCGCTTTGTGATCCAGCGCGAACACTGAATTGACCATAAGAAAGGTAGTTGCCGCTTACATCAGTTACGACGCAAGTGTCAGCCGTGACTAAGACGCCTTCATAAGGCTCGCCGTTGGTGAATAACTCCTCGTAAGTGATATGGACAGGATCGGGCAGAGTGCCCTGTCCCAGAATTTCCATTGAACCGTAAGATAACTCGGTCAAGCCGTTGTATTCGGACACTTCGGCCGTTACGCGGACACAATCTCCGCGGGCAGCTTCAGCGGGAGGACTGAAGTAATAGATGCCGCCCCAAATTCCACCGCCCGGATCGGAAATGAATATGTCTCCGCCGCGAAAATCCTCACAGGTCACGATTCCGATTACGGTAACCGTCTGACCGTTATAAGGGGAAGCATAGGAAGGTGGATCGGAGTATTGTAAATCAAAGATGGAAAGTTCTACGGTGCGAATGAAGTAACTGTAGAACTCTGCCGGCGCCGCAGCGGGACTTCGGGTCTCCGCTCCATCGATATCAATGGCTGAAATATAGTATTGAGCCTGTGTGCGTTCCGGACCGGCGGGAAGGCGGGTGCCCCAGATGTTGTCATTTGCCGCATCGTCGTTGTGCAGGCCATCATCGAACATCTCGATCGAGGCAAAGTCTCCAGTCGTTCCGAAGCGATAGTAGGCTTTCACATCATCAAGTCCGGAATCGTCGGTAATGCGAGCCGTGACAGTAACCGGATCAATCGCGGAGGGGCGATCAGGGGAATGAGTAACTTGAGATATCAGCGGCGCGCGGTTCGCGAGAAAACCGAAATCGTCGTCATCGCGAGGATTAACAACGAATTCACTGCCATCGTAGCTGACCAGTCCTCTGACATATTGCAGGGTATCGCCAAGCAACGGTTCGTAGGCAAAGGTCCAGCCATCTCCGATTAGGACTGGTCCAGAACCATCATCAACGCGGATTCCGTCATCCAGATTGACGACGTAGCACTCGCCAAGTTCAATCAAGACGCCTTCCGCGCTTTCGCTGATAGCTCCGGAGGTGATCGAAGTGGTTGGAACGGAGGATCCGACAGGGAGCGTGACAAACGAACTTGACGTAATACTGTACAGCCTGGTTTGCGAACTCGATTCTTGGACTCGAGCTTCAAAGCTGACTGAATCGCCGATTGACAGGTTGCGCTGGACATTGTCGTTTACAAGTATGCCTCGCCAGAGACCGCCCTGTCGGTCTGCAATAAAGTATCGTATAGGCTGATTATTGAAATCAATGCCGGTCACGATACCTCCGGTTTGCACGGTTTGACCAACATAAGGCGAATCACCGGAGGGTTCTTCTGTGTACTGAATGTCGTAGATCGACAATTGCCCAACAGCATAAGATGCTGTTAACAATAAAATTAAAAGTGAAATAAAAAATCGGGACATATTTTTCTTTCGGCAGAAAATAGGTGGGCACATTATCCGAATAGTGGACGTTAAACATACAGAGAAATGAGCGAAGATTCAAGTAAAAAGGACAACCTCTTCGTTTCTTTGTGACTAATTAGCTCAATTTACGATATTGAAAATTAGCCATGAATTCAGTACTATAGATGGAGCAACTCTTTGCAGTCGACTTTTCCATTTGAAGTACACCATTTACATTAAACTATTAATATTATTATTCTTATCTGTTTGCGAAACCCAGGCTCTTCCATTAAGTGAAGACTCGGCGAGATTCGCAGACTATTGGGGATTTGTCGAAAGTGGAGATACGCTCGCGGCTAACGGCTTTCTGTTAGAGACATCGACAAAACATGGGGAACGCTCCGTTCAGCTTGCCAATTTTTTATTGGCGTGGAGAGCATATAAAGCTGAGGATGATGCATCCGTTCCGATATTCCTTGATTTTGGAGTTCCTCAAGAGCTTGCGGATCATGCTGCTTGGATGCGAGCCTCTGCCTTGGAACGGGCTGGGCAGACAGAATTAGCTGCAAATCACTGGCTGGATCTTGCTCGGTCACCGGAAACAGTCTACCGCTCTGATGCGATCTATCGGCTCGCGGAAATCGCGCGGGCGTCGGGCAATCTTGATTCTTTGTTCATTCTGGTTAGCGATTACGGCAGAATCTCCACTGACATTCCCGCGACTCAGCGGCTGGAAACCATGATCTCGGAGATTCTGTCGGAATTGAAGCGGCATTCTGAAGCGGTGGACCGTTTGTGGAGTGTCTACCTTTCCGGACCGCAAACAACAGAGGGGAAACAGGCAAAGTACCTGCTTGATCGCTATCGGACTAATCATTCTTTCATCCCTCGCAAACAGACGGTCCCTGAGTTCGAGCTTGAACTTGACAAACTGGATCGTTCTTCCGGTTTCAGTTACGGTCTGACACGTGTCCGCGAAAAACTATCAGATCCGGAGTGGAAATCCTGCGAGGATATGCTGCTGTTCTATGAGGGACGGTTTCTGAGTGGTATCCGGCACAATCGAGATGCCCTGGAAGTCTTAACGAAGCATGCCGAGCGCTATCCTGTAAGTCCCTATCGTGACAGATGCCTCTATCATCTTGCGCGTTGCGCATATTTGCGGGATAAAGATGACATCGCCATTTCGACCATTGAGCAGTTGAAGGATGAATTTCCTGGAACAGGCGCCGCGGCTGATGGGTTGTCACTCTTAGGGCTTTTACATCTCGACCGGGGGAGACCGGAACAAGCGGCGGCGTCATATCAACGCTGGTATCAAACCCGCATCGGCAC
>JAHIZR010000205.1 GCA_018814465.1 bacterium
CCATGATTTGGATGCAGTTAAACATTGCGGCGCGACTTCAGGAAGGGTTGTGAACAAGTTCGACGATCTGAAGCTGACTCCTGTGGTGTGCCCATCGCTCAAACACGCTCCGATGATCGCCGAGTTCTTTCATGTATTGGGCTGCCGCGTGCGCCATATTATTGAACTGGGATCGCATGATATGTTTGTCGCTGAAGTAGTCAGCATACAATGCAGTGAGGAGGATCGGCGAAGCGCGAAGCGCGACCCTCATTGTGAAGAACAAATCGTCTACTTGGACGGCAAGTACTGGAGTCTGAAGCCAATGGTTGATCATTCTTAATGTTCTTGTGATGATGTCGCGGTTATTTAAACTTTATTTCATTTCTTTATGTTCGGTTTTGTTAAGCAATGTTATCTTTGCGCAGGAGGTAGCGATGGAACCTCTTCGCGCGGCGGCGGACATTGACATCGAACGCTATATGGGCACATGGTATGAAATTGCCCGGTTGCCCAACTGGTTTCAAAAGAAATGCGCGGGAGACGTGACGGCTGCCTACACATTGCAGGATAACGGTACTATCTTGGTGGTTAATCGTTGCCGCAAAGCAGGCGGTCAAATGGTGCAAGCGGAAGGATTGGCCAAGCAAGCAAACATGAATGGACCGAATACGAAACTCAAGGTCCGGTTTGCACCGGCATTCCTCTCGTTTCTTCCGTTCGTCTGGGGGAATTATTGGATCATTGACCTCGCCCCTGACTACCGCTATGCAGTTATCGGCGAACCTGATCGTAAATACCTCTGGATACTTTCACGCTCGCCAGCGATGGATGAAATCACTCTGCAGACCGTCTTGGATAAAGTCCGGGAGCAGGGCTACGACCTGACCGACTTAATCCGAACGGAGCAGTCGGACGAATCACGATAAAGCATAGAATGAAAGAGCTGATAGCTTATTAAAATATCCAAAGACGGCGGTAGGCGCTTCAGTTGTATTCTTCGCGCGTGATCTGTAGCGCAAGGTGCTGGATGGCGCACTGGGTTTTGCCGCCGGAGTCATGATTGCCGCCAGCTACTGGTCCCTATTGGCGCCCGCGATTGAAATGGCTGTGCACAGCAGTACATTACCGGTGTGATGATCGGATTCGCTGTTATAATGCTGCTGGATGTCGCCCTTGGATAAAATCTATTTTCTTCACGAGGCTTTTTGCTCATGAAATCGAACATATCAATCAAGAGACGGCTGAGTACAATGACGCATTCTCGAAAGCCGTCCTACTGGAAATGCCGGGCTTTGCTGTTGAGTTTCCTTGTATTTTTTATCACTGCCGACGCCGGAACTCCGGTTCGAATTTTCGAGCGCATTAAGGAACCACGAGAGGGGGCTTTCAGTATGATTGTTCCTCAGGGGTGGAAAGTCGAAGGCGGCATCATGCGGCTTGATCCAACCATGATGGGCGGTCCCGCCCAATCCATCGAGGCAAAACTGGATATGACTGTTAAACAGGATGAGCGGGGGACCGTCATGGGACGCACGCTGGCAGACATGCGCTATGCGGATGTTGTTTCAGCGAATCCGATGCTTGCCGGGATGTTCCCTCCCGGAAGCAATTACAATGGTATGATGGTCGCTCCATGCCCAAGTGCGCGGGCTTTCATTACACAAATGGCGTTTCCGTATGTTCATCCTTCAGCTCAACGAGTCAACGTTATTGAAACGAATCCGGCTTCCGCTTTAGCACAGCGCTATCAGCAGTCGTTAGCGACGCTGCCCTTACCCGTCACGCCGGTATGCGATGCGGGAGTGGTTGTGCTTGAGTACAGCGAGGATGGAGTCGTGTTTAAAGAGCTCTGGTCGGCCGTGATCGTCAATTGGGGGCAAACAGCGGCGGGCATGTGGGAGAACAAGGAAACGCGTTTTATGCGAACCCCCGCCGCGGAGTTTGAGCAGTGGGTGCCGGTTTTCGCGGCCATGCAGGCAAGTGTTCAAGTTGATCCCAAATGGCTGGCCGGAGAAATCCAAGGTCAGATGATTCGAAGTCAGATTGTGATTGACACTCAAAAGGAAATCCAGCGAATCGAACGGGAGATGGTTGAACATCGCCAGCGGGTGAATGCGGAGGTTCAAAACTCCATGTATCTTACTCTTACTGGACAGGAGGATTATCTGAATCCCTTCTCGGGCGAGTACGAAACCCGTTCTTCGGAACTCGGAAAGCATCGTTGGGTGAACGATCTGGGACAGGAACTCTATACCGACGACGGGACTTACGATCCTAACATCGATCCCGACTTGAACATACAGGGATTCCAGCGCAGCGCCGCGCGTCCGTAATGGATCTTGACTTTTGTATCGTGCTGCTGCCTGCTCCCAGCCGAGGCTATATATAAAGAAATATCTTCAGTCAAATCGCCCATTCCTTCCTTCAGAAAATAGATACCGGGTGCACGAGACTATCCGCCGATTCGGATTAAGCACAGTTCCACAGGCTGATGAATCCTTGCAGTGCACAAACCACCCGGAATCTTCTTCTAAACCCCAGATTAACGATTTAGTCAATACTAAGAGAGGCTGTGCCTCTCCGAAATTAGTATATTACTTCCCGAAATCAATATAATTCCTTTGTTATTAATATAATGTGAAATGTTGATGATTTAACTAAATAGTCAAATTAATTCTGTTAATTCCTTGTTTATGGGCAATATTTTGACTATTTTGTCAATATGAAAAAGACAAAACCAATAGAGAAAGCCATAGCCATAGACTCGTTGCCACTGAGCGTCCGTGAATCCATTCTCATTGCCGCAACCGAAATCTTCTCGGAACAAGGCAAGAATGGAGCTCGGATCGATCATATCGCCGCGCGGGCTAATGTTAACAAAGCGCTGGTATACTATTATTTCCATAACAAGGATACACTGTTCGCGGAGGCAGGCAAGAGGCAGATTCAGGCAGTCTTCAGTGAGATTCAAACAGCAATGAGTAACGAGCCGCTGGAGGAACTCGATGCCGTCGCCTTTCTAAAGCGCTTCATCCGCCATCACTTCCTGATTATTCGCGGACACCGGACAAGTATCCGGTTGCTCATCGGAGCCCTGGCGGATGATCCGGAAATGGTGCGTCGTCTCATTCGCGAAGTTGCGGATGATGGCGCCGTGAACCTGCCTAAAATGATTATCCGCCGGATTGAAGAAGGCATCGCCGCGGGACAGCTGCGAGCCGTTAATCCGAAACAAATGCTGATCAGTATTCTCGGTATGAACCTGTTCTTTTTTATTGCCCGTCCGATTGCTCAGGTTTTTCTTGATTTGAAAGTCGAAGATGAGGAACTGTTTCTGGAGGAACGTATGACAAGCGTGCTCGATTTACTGCTCTATGGCGCAGTGGAACGGAGGACCGAATGAAATCCGCAATTTGCAGATTCACCTTCTTCGGCGCACTTATCCTGATTGTTTCGTTTGCGATTGCAGCGGAACCGGACAGTTCTTCCTGGCCCCTTGATCGCTGCATCGACCAAGCCCTTCAATCGTCCGCGATGTTTAAAGCAGGCCGCTGGTCTCGGCAGGCGGCGGAAGCGGAATATGCGGAAAATCAATCACGCTTACTGCCGTCACTCTCAGCCAATGGAAGCTATGCGTATACAAGTGAGACGATGCATCTCAATATCGCGACTCCGCCGATCCCCGGCTACACCGCGCCCGAGATCAAGTTCGGCGATGGCAATGTCTACGACCTGAATCTAAATGCGCGCATTCCGATCTACGCGGGAGGCGCGCAGCGGCAACAAGCCATGGCGAAGCACTTCGCCGCTCGAGCGGCCGGATTTGACCTGCAGGCCGACAGCTTGCGTTTGCTGCGAGATGTTCGGCGAGCCTACTTTGAGGTTGTCGCCGCGGAAACCAGACTGGAAGCGGCCGATAATCGCGTCGCCAGACTGAGCAGACATCTCGAAGAAATAGAAAGCGCAAAAAAAATCGGTACGGTATCCGAAGAAATGCGTCTCACCGCGCTGGCCGGATTGCGGGCTGCTGAGGGAGAGGAACTCAGGCTGTCGGCGGCGGCGACCGCCGCGCGACTTCAACTGGGGAATCTGGTCGGATTACCTGATAATGAAATAAAAACAGCCGGTGAGTTGGATTCATCCCTGATCACGGAAGGGGATGAAGACATCATGCAGCGTCCGGAACTGTCCGCATTCGATCATCGAATCATGCAGGCCCAGCGAGCCGCGATGGCGGCAAAGGGCAGTTTTCTGCCCAGTCTGAACGGCGCGGCTGCCTACCATTACGGACGCCCCGGGATCAATCAGGTTCAGAATGAATGGATGGATTACTATACGATCGGTCTCAATGCATCGTGGACGCTCTGGGACTTTGGAGCTCGATCGCATCGAGTCAATACGTTCCGCATGACTGGAAACGCGCTCAACTCATCCCGCGAGAGCGTGGAGCAGTTCTATCGAACCATGCTTGCCGCCGCCCGATCCGCCGTTTCGTCGGCAAAACCCGCTGTCATAAAAATGCAGGAACACCTGAATCTCCAAAGGGAAATTCTCGGATTGGTGGAGGGTAGGCTGCAGGCGGGGATGGCGACGGAGAATGAATATTTGGATGCGCAGGATGACCTCTTCACTGCGGAAACGATGTGGATCACGGCGACCGCGGCATTGCGGACCGCGGAGGCCGATTTGTTATATGCTCAGGGACGATAAAACTAAACTGAATATTCTTCAATTGGGATAAGCAATATGCGATATGGTAAAGGATGGATAGTCCTCATTCAGGTTATCCTGCTCACAGGCTGCACAACGGGAGAAAAAGAACTGAATCCATCGGGAACTTTAGAAGCGACCGAGATCGAAATTGCTTCCGAAATTGCCGCGCGAATCACGGAAGTCCGACCCGAGCTTGGGAGTTTCGTACAAAGCGGCGATACCCTGATTGTGCTCGATACACGACTGATCGGCTTTCAGAAGGATCAAGTCGAAGCTTCCCGCGGATCAATTCAGGCGCAAATACGTGTGGCATCCGACGGCTTGGCGCAGGCCCGGGATAATCTGAATCTCGCCGAGACGACTTTACAGCGTACCACTTCACTCCTGCAGCAGGGTAGCGCCACACAGCAGCAGGTGGACGAGTTGCGCACTCGCCGGGATAACGCCAAAACCGCGTTGACATCCGCCACACATGCGATCGAGGGACTGCAAGCGGAAGAAGCCCGGCTGGACGCAACGCTTCGGGTTTACGACCGGCAGCTTGAAATGGGAGTTATTCTTGCGCCCGTGGATGGTGTGGTTCTTCTGCGCAATGCGGAAAACGGCGAAATGGCGCTCCCCGGTCAAACTCTGTTGAAGATCGGCAAAGTTGATCGAATGGAGCTGCGCGTTTATCTTGGAGAAACAGAGCTCGATCTGGTGCATATCGGCCAGGATTGCCCCGTTCTTATCGATGTTTTTGAGGGGGATACTCTGCGCGGCGAAGTTATTTGGATCAGCTCCGAAGCTGAGTTTACTCCGAAAAACGCACAGACCCGCCAAGCCCGCACCCAATTGGTCTACGCCGTTAAATTCCGTCTCTTGAACCGAGATCGCAGACTGGCGATCGGTATGCCCGCCGAAGTGATCCTGCCCGCCGGAAAATGAATCCCGAAACCGCAGCAATCCAATTCAATGATCTGCGCCGCAGCTATGGTGTTGCACCGGCGTTGGCGGGACTCTCTCTCGACGTATTCAAAGGAGAGATTGTCGGGCTGATCGGTCCTGACGGTGCGGGAAAGTCGACAGCGATGAGGATCGCCTGCGCACTCATCAAACCGGACAGCGGCATGGCCGTCATCGCCGGATTCGATCCGGTGACGCAGCCGCAGCGCGTCAAAGAACATATCGGCTACATGCCGCAGCGTTTCAGTCTCTACCCTGATCTTAGCGTCATCGAGAATCTGCGTTTTTTTGCCGATCTCTATGCAATCCCGGATGGCAAACGAATACAGCAGGAACAACGCCTGCTTGAATTCAGCCGCTTGGAACCCTTTAAAAATCGCAGAGCAGGACAGCTTTCGGGCGGAATGAAGCAAAAGCTCGCGCTTTCCTGTACATTGATTCATGCGCCGGATATTCTGTTCTTGGATGAACCGACAACCGGAGTGGATCCGGTCAGCCGGCAGGAATTCTGGACAATCCTTCGTGAGCTGGCGCAATCCGATAAAGCGCTGCTGGTCAGTACTCCGTACATGGATGAAGCGGAATTGTGCGATCGCATCGTCCTGATGCATCAGGGTGCGACTCTGGCGGCCGGATCTCCCGACAGAATACCGGAATTGTTTCCCCGGAAGCTGATCGAGATTATCAGTGCGGACATTGAGGAAGTCATTGATCGCTTGAAGCAAATCACGAATATCGAAATTCACCGCATCGGCGGCAAGCTCCGCATCGTCCATAATGACCCGAAGCTGCTGGAACGGCTTCGCGAACTGCTGAAAGATCTCGAATTGACCTTACAAGACGTCCCGCCTTCAATTGAAGAGACCTTGATTTATTTAATGCAGCACGAGCAGGCAGCATGAGAATTCGCCCGACAAGCGCTGCGCCGCCCAATATAGACGGCATTGCGGTCTATGCCCGCGGCTTGACGCGCCGCTTCGGCAATTTCACTGCGGTGGA
>JAHIZR010000206.1 GCA_018814465.1 bacterium
GAGGCCGCCGCGCTCTTCAACCAGCAGGACTGGGCGGGCGCGATCAAAGCTTACGGCGAACTCGTGCAGTCCGACTCCACCAATTCGCCGAACTGGTACCGGCTCGCCTATGCCCAGCATGTATCGGGAAACCCGGCTGACGCGATTGACAACTATCTGAAAGCGGAAAGTTTTGGGTTTGCGCCCGGCTTCAACCGCTACAATCTGGCCTGCGCCTATGCCCTGACCGGCAACGTGGACGCAGCCTTTGAGTGGATCAACAAAGCCATCGAAGGCGGCTTCGCTCAAGGCGACGCGCTCGACCATGATCCCGATCTGGAACCGCTGCGCGCCGACTCCCGCTGGGATGTCTTCCGGAGCCGGGCCAATCACAAACTCCGCCCCTGCGAGTTCGATGACCGCTACCGCCAACTCGACTTCTGGGTCGGCGACTGGGGTCTGTTTTTGACCGACAGCGGGGCGCGCGCGGGCAATACGAAAATCGAGAAGCTCGAGCACGGCTGCCTGATTCGCGAAAGCTACACCTCGGTCTACGGTTCCACCGGCACAAGCATCAGCTTTCTCGATCCCGCCACCGGTCAGTGGTCGCAAGTCTGGACGAACGATCACGGCAATGTGAATCACTTCTCCGGCGAACTGGTGGACGGCGCGATGGTCTTTACTGGTACGATGTATCCCTTCGGCGGCAACCCGCAGGCGATCAGAATCATCCTGACGCCCAATCCCGACGGCACGGTGCACCACCTGACCGAGCTTTCAAACGATAACGGCAAATCCTGGGAAGTCTATTTCGACGCGCTCTACCGCAAACAAACGGAGGAATAGCTGACACGCGCCCTTACCATTCTCGATCTCGGCAATGTGCTGGTGGATCTGCATTTCGACCGGTTCTTCAACCGCTGTGCCGAGGTGAGTACGCGCAGTCTGGAAGAGATTCGCGAAAGATTTGCGAATACCGAATATAAGGAACGGGTCGAGCGCGGCGAAATCACGGACAAAGAATTGTTTGCCTGGATGGTTGACTGGCTGCGCTGGCCGCCGGAGCGCAAGAGTGACCTGATATTCTTCTGGAACGACATCTTCACTGAAACCAAAGGCGCGCCGGAAGCGATACAAATGTTCAAAAAGCGCGGTCCGGTCTGGGTCTTGAGCGACACCGTCCGCTCGCATATTGATTTTATCCGCAAGCAGTTTCCGTGGGCACTGGACGTGGATCGCGTGCTCACCTCTTATGAGCGCGGTATGTGCAAACGCGAACCGGGCGGCTTCGAGTCGATCATTCAAGAAGCACAATTGCTGCCTGAACAGATTCTCTTTTACGACGATCTGCAAATCAATATCGACGCCGCTAAAAGAGCTGGCATCGATGCGCGACTCTTCACAGGCTGGGAGAATATCTTTCCTTTCCCCCGTTCCATGGGGGAAATACAAAGGGGGTAAAATCCGAAGCAAACATGACAAACACACAAATCCGCATTACCCCGCTCCTGCCGGAGCTGCGAACATGGGCAACCGAACTCATCACCGAGCATTGGGTTTCGCCCATGATTATGAGTCGCTTTGTATGGTTTGACACGCGCGAGCTGCCTGGATTCGTAGCTTATTATCAGGATCAGCCTGCCGGACTCGCAACCTACATCATCATGGACGGCGAGTGCGAACTGATCACTCTCGACAGCCTTGTCGAAAACAAAGGTGTCGGCAGTGCTTTACTGAACGCCGTCGCGGATGTTTCACGTGGAGCAAATTGCCGTCGCATGTTCCTGACCACTGCCAACGATAACCTGCGCGCGCTGCAATTCTATCAAAAACGAAACATGCGCATCGTCGCTGTGCATAAAGGCGCTATCGACGCCGCCCGTAATGCGGAAAAAGACATCCCCTTACTGGGCTACCACGACATCCCTATGCGCGATGAACTTGAACTGGAGTTGCAGTTCTGATCCTTCCCCCCATTTACTCGAAGAGAAATGGGGGGAACAGAAGGGGGGTAGTTGCCTTGTCATTCTCTATCATTGTGAAAACCAACACCATGCTGTCCGCCTATCCCATCCTCACCCTCCGTCCGCGCGCCGACCAGCGCGTGCGGCGCGGTCATTTGTGGATCTTCTCCAATGAACTGCGGGACGGCTTTCAGGAAATTGAATCCGGCGTATTGGTGCACGTGCATGACAACAAAGGGCGTGTCATCGGCACCGGCACTTTGAATCCGCACAGCTTGATCGCGGTCAGGTTATTGTCGCGCGAGGCTGTCATCATTGACAGAGCGTTCCTGCACGCACAAGCAGACTCCGCGCTCAATCTACGCTCGCGACTGCTGCATGATTTGACCGCCTGCCGCGTCGTCTTCAGCGAATCCGACGGACTGCCGGGATTGATTCTGGATAAGTTCGGGGATTGTTTAGTCTATCAGTCGCTCACGGCGGGCATGGAACAACTTATACCGCACCTGCTCGACTGGATGCGCGAACGCTTTTCGCCGCGCGCGATTATCGAAGCCAATGATTCACAGGCGCGCGCCTTGGAAGGCTTGCCGCAAGTGCGCCGCTGTGTCGCGGGTGAATTGGAAGATGTTGTCGAATTCACGCAGGACAATCTAAAACTGTTGGCTGATCCGCTGCACGGACAAAAGACCGGCTTCTTTCTCGATCAGCGATTGAATCGCTTGCGGTTGCAGTCCTTTCTGCGCGGCGGCGAGCGCATGCTCGATCTGTTTTCCTATTCAGGCGGCTTCGGTCTCTATGTGCTGCATGGCGGAGCCGAGCACGTCACCTTTGTGGATGCTTCGACGCCTGCGCTGAAACTCTGCACTGAAGCGGCGCGGCGCAACGGTTTCACGGATCGCATTGAAACTGTTGAATCCGATGTTTTCGA
>JAHIZR010000207.1 GCA_018814465.1 bacterium
CCATGCAGAGCGGCGTCAAGTTCGCCTTCTTCAGCTTCCGAGGTTTTTACCTTCGTAATCTTATTGATCAGCCAGAGCATACCGAAAGTGAAGGCAAACGCGTAAACGGATGAGATGAGAACACCGACAATCTGCATCAAGTATATTTGAATTGTCGTCGTAAACCCGATCAGTTTGACCTCCAACGATCTCATGATATAGAAACTAAGAATGATTACACTTAAGACTCCTCAAACATCATATGTCGTAGATATAAAGAGTATCAACGCAACACCGATGGAACTAATAGAATGCTTCAAGGTTCGAAATAGACTTCAATTTATCATAAGCAATTCGAAGAATCATACAATTAACGACAAAGCATCATCAAAAGCTGGTGATGCTTTGCTTAAACGCCTATCCAAGCATTCCATTTGCTTGCAAAGTGAGCCTTGTAAAACATTCTTTGTCTCCCAATGCTACTGGCAATGCTATATCGGCTGAAAATAGCGTGACACTTTAGAATCTTCGGTGCGGGCAGTATTATCAGACCTTCAAGGAATAGATTTACACAGCACCGTGGATAATCCTTGCGATATGTGAAGTCGTGCCCTTCAAGTTTGTGGCTTGTCCCGACAATTCTTCGGAAGCGGATGCGGCCTCTTCGGCTGTTGCTGCATTCTGTTGAGTTACCTGATCAACTTGCGAAACTGCTGCCGATATGTTCTCTATTCCGCGTAATTGTTCGCTGGAAGCGGACGATATTTCTTCGATAATGGTTCCCATCTTCTCTACGCTTGAAGTAGCGCTATCAAGTAAATTCTTAAGTTCATGCACAACGGAGACACCTTCGCTGACACGGTTCACCGTATCTTCGATCAATGAACTTGTATTCTTAGCGGCATCGGCGCTACGCAAGGCAAGACTGCGAACTTCTTCCGCCACAACCGCGAATCCCTTGCCGGATTCGCCGGCTCTTGCTGCCTCAACAGCAGCATTCAGTGCCAGCAGATTCGTTTGAAACGCGATTTCATCGATGGTTTTCACTATTTTGGATGTTTGGTCGGACGCAGCTTTAATTTGCTGCATAGCATCGTTCATTTGTGAGGCGCTGTTGGAAGCGCTGTTAACTCCCGTTCGCGTTTCTCCCATCAATACAGCAGCCGCGCGAGCGTGGTCGGTATTCTGTTTTGTCATGGAGGAAATCTCCTCCATGCTCGAACTGGTCTCTTCAACAGCTGCTGCTTGTTCAGACGCGCCTTGTGCCAGCGATTGGCTGGACGAGGCAACTTGTGAAGAAGCGCTTTCGATCTGGTTTGCACCCTCGTTAAGGCTTTCCACCGCCTTTTGAATTGGTCGTGAAATAGATAATGCGATAAAAAATCCGAAGATGCCAGCAAGTAAACCGACAGCCCCTCCGATAAACAGACTTAAACTGCGAAGCTGTTGGACAGGAATCATGACCTCAGCCACATCGATTTCCGCCAATATCGCCCATGTATGTCCAAGCACATTTACCGGGCTGTAGCTTGACAAGACGGGATTCCCATTGTAGTCAATGATTACTTTTTTATCAGAGCGCATAGCAAGTGCTTCGCGCGATGCTTCCGTATCGACGCCATTTAGTGCGACGGTACCTTCAAAAGACGCTTTGACATTATGTCCCTTTGGATCAAGGTATGAATCGGATCGCATTCTCTTATCTGCTCCGACGAGATATGTTTCGCCGGTCTCTCCCATCCCGCTGCGCTCTTGCATGATCGCGTTTATCTGTTTAAGGGACAACTGAAGGGCGAACACGCCTATAGCCGAACCGCTATTGTCAATGAGAGGTTGCCCAATGAATGCAGCCGGTTCGTTGGAGGGTCCGTACCAAGTGTAGTCAATAAAGGCAAAGTCCTTCTGCCCTTCCTGAAAACAACGTGACAGTCCGGAACCGGCGAGCGTTCCGGTTAACATATTGGCGCCGAAATCCGCTTCTCGGCATACCGTATACACAACATTGCCTTCGTTGGACATAATAAAGAGGTCATAGTAACCATAGGCATTGCAGATGTGGCTCAATTCGCTGTTATAAAGTGATTCCGTATGTTTCCAGGTAGTATTGTCCGTTCCCTCATATGCTTCGAAAGCGGAGATGAACTCCTTGGCGGCAGTCTTCACAGTCGTATTATCGGCAAAAACGCCGCAATCGCGCTTGCGCTCATTGAAATACTGCTCAATCTGATTGAGCTTGATGTTATGAACGGCTTCTAATTGATTGAACGAGGTCGTCATGAGTGCGTCTCGGGAGTTCCTGTAGCTCATGAAGCCGATGATTATCAGCGGGATGATTCCAGCAGCAAGAAACGCAACGATTAATTTGTTTCTTAGACAGGTCTTTTTAAACATTTCCTTGATCCTTCAGAGCTCAAAATAGTCAATTCTGAATTTGATTATACATTTATGAAGCAAAGCAGATATGCTTAGAGCAATTGTTAGTCCACTTTGATCTGGTTACAGCCAACCATTACTATGAACTGAAATGTCTGAAGATAGACAGATCAAGATCGGCCTTTGTGATTGCCACGAGTTAAAATATTCCCAGTAGCTATTAACTCATCGCGTGAGAGTTTAAGAGTTTACTTTTTTGCTTTGTTGAAGAAGCTATAATATTCTATATATCAAGTAAAAATCGATCTTATCACCTGACGTGTTCTTCCTGATTTTGTTCAAGGGGATCAGTTTCTGCAAAAGGAACTGCTCGCGCGCAGGTATGAGGCGCAGGCGATAGTCTTCTACATTGAACTGCGCATTTGAAATACACTATTTGTCGATTTCTATATACCAGAGCACATTTGCCTTGCCATTCAGCATTGATTAGAAACTGCTCATCTCGCTGTCATCAATGGGGATGGCTTATTTCAGAGATTGAACTGTTTTTGCGCTGCTGGTTAGCGATAAAAATGCGGAATGAACTCCAGGGCTATTGAGGTGAAGATGTCTCAGTAGACCTACTCAATAGCCCCGGTCGCATCTTCTTAGAACCGACTCATTTTTTCTTCATCCATCGGTATGATGTGCTCTGGAGAACGAGCTGATTTTTTATGCAGGTTTGGCAGCCCACGGAGCGGTCATCGGTTTGTACGCAACCTGTAGATGACGCGATCTCTTGGGAGGGCGATTGGCACTACCACCGCTGACTAATTGTGTCAACTCATCTACCAGTTCACGCAGACTTTCCGCCTGACCTGACGTTTCCTCAGAGACGGCGGCAGCTTCTTCAGCATTAGCTACGTTGGCTTGGGTTGCTTGATTCATCTGCATAATCGCTGTGTTAATCAGTTCAATAGAAAATTATTTGTCATTCTCTACAAAGTGAATCCTGAAGCATTGCAGGACAATTCGGATCCATGCCATTGAACACTCACAACCGCATTCTTGAAGATTCTGGAGATCTATGCATCTAAGTGGACAGTTTTCTTTTCCTTTGTTGCACGCTTGATAGATTATTCCTTGATAAAGACTACTGAAGTCAGCAACGGGCAAAACAAACGTGGACTTGCAGTTAACCTTATCATGTGTGAACAAATACAATCCGGATTCCGGACGGTCAAAATTTGCTAAATAACCATTTATTCTAAGTGACTTGTCATTAATGAAGTCAGCTCTCTTTTCCCAAACAGTCCCGCACTTCGAGCAACACTTGAAACTGAATAGACTATTCATGATCATTCAACTGCACCCAGAGACATTTAGAATACATTAATCAGAGCCCACGAATAGTATTCGTTAATACGTCTTCTATGAACGCAAGGCTAATGCCATTTTAAAGCGGGGTATCCGTGACCTTGATGACGCTCATCTGTGACATAACTGTCGCAATGCAAGACCGTTTATTTTGTAGCATGAACAATTGTCCGCGGAATCGGCAGAATTTACTTCGTCTAATGTCCGGATATGTGATGCATAGAGTTTACTGAGTACGGATTTGTCCTCATGATAATGCGAATCGGCTATCAAGTATTCGTCGCTGAATAGGTCCAAAAAAACCGCAGACATTGTCTGCGGTCATGGGTAGAAAGCAAATTGACTAAAATAGTGTGTTTGGATTACGACGGAATCAAATCCAACATCAACAAGATAAGCCTGACTGCGCTACCTCTTACGTCAATGCCCCGAACATGTTTCTTCTATAGAAAACGAGCATTCGAGATGCTTAGCGTAAGCTGTGGACATCAATACCGAGGTTCTTTATCATCCGGCTAAGAGTTCTTCTTGAAACTCCCATTACCTTGGATGATAGCGTCACATTTCCAGCATGTCTGCGCAATATTGTATAGACAAAATTTCTTTCGAACATGAATTGGGCTTCCTTTAAAACTGTTGGACAGTCGCGGATTACCAAGTGAAACACCTGTTCTTGCCCAATCCATCCTTCAGTCGTGTATAAATCAGAAACTGCTTTGCTGCCAGCTTCACGCTCTTCTCCCTCCTCGCTGAGCGAATCTGATTTCATCGACGGGCGCCTATAAAGATTATTATGCATCAGAAATGCAAACTGTTGAGTACCTGATATTTAGCGATGAATGCAACAAAAACATTCATCGACCGCGCATGAATAATATCGGCAATTTGCCGTATTGATAGTATCAGACATTATCTGAAAAGAGCGACCGACGATTAGGAAGAGTACTGTAGGCATTTGTCCTACATTACTGAAAAAGCCTGCGCTTTATTCCAACAGATTGTGACTCAGAACATATTGGATTAGTTCGGCATTAGTCTTCATCTGCATTTTTTGCAGGATACGATCACGATAAGTGCTAATTGTTTTTACACTCAATGATAATTCCGCGGCAATTTGAGTTGCGGTAAAGCCAATGGCAAGTCTTTGCATCACAATCAGCTCACGGTCAGAAAGCTTATGATGAAGCTCCTTACCCGAAGAGAGATTCATCTCATCCGCAAGCTTTTCAGCCAAGGATTCAGTAATATATTTTCGACCAGATCCAACCCTTCGGATAGCCTCGATCAATTCGTCCGTGGCGGATTGTTTTGTAAGGTATCCCGCTGCTCCGGCTCGCAAAGCTCGAGTGGCATAATACTCCTCCGGATACATACTGAGGACTAGGACGGCTACATCGGGATAAAGCGCTTTAATTTGCTTCAGTGTATCCAAGCCGCCCCGTCCAGGCATGGATAAGTCTAGCACGACGACATCGTAGGTTTCATGTGACAACAAATCCAGCACAGTCTGTCCATCCGCCGCCTCTCCAGCTGCTATCATATCGTCCGTATCAGCAAGCAACTGTTTTATTCCAGTGCGGATAATCGCATGATCATCGGCAATCAGAACTCTAATCACGGGAAACCTCCGATTCTGTTAAGGGTATTTGGACATTAACAACAGTACCGCCTTGGGATAGCGGTTTGATCGATACATCGCCTCCCAAGAATCGCGCACGCTCCCGCATCCCAGTCAGACCCATAGAAGAATAAGTATTAGCCTTCTCGAGATCAATTCCTTTACCATCGTCCAAGATTCTAAGAATCAATGTACCACGTTCAATGTGTAAGCTAATGTCTACATGCGATGCTTCTGCGTGACGCACGACATTAGTTAGTGATTCCTGAAGAATACGATATAGAATAGTACTCTGTTTTGTACTAAAGGTGTGATCGCCCGTATCAATATCCAAGGAACAGGAAATTTCGCTATGCTCTGAAATCTCGTTTGCCAGCCATTCCAGTGCTGTGGTGAAATCCATTATTTCGAGAGGTATCGGGCGAATTCGTTTGGCTATTTTTCTCGCTGATTCTAATGCAGAATCCGTCAGCTTCTCCATGCTATCTAGTTTTTCCGATAGCGCAGCTGAATCCTTTGGTATACGCTTTCTAGCTAAGGCGATATCCATCTTCATCGCCGTTAGCTGTTGTCCCAAATCATCGTGAATTTCCTGCGCAACCCATTTACGGTCAGCTTCGAGAACAGAATCGATATGATCATTCAGTCGTCGCAGCTGTTCAACCGCATCTGTCATTTTGGTAATATCCTGCACATATAGCAGAAGCCGCTTTTCTGTTCCTAATACGAATAGTGAACAAGAGATTGAAAATACGAATCGCTCAGTTCGTCCGGTACGTTTCAGAGTGAATTCCCACTCAAGACCACGGAAGCTTTTTCCAGTATCTAAGGTTTCCTTCAATGCATAATTCACAGGACAATCGCTGCAATGTAGACCGAATCCACAACCTTTAGGATGATCCGAACTATGAATACATCCCAATAGACCAAAACCCTGCTCTCTTTGGGACTCTGAGATTGGCTTCTCGATAAACTCCTCCAACGCTCGATTCGCTCTAATCAAGTTCCGCTCATCGTCAAGCATGCACATCATAACAGGAGCATAATCATGAATGGCTCCCATTTCAGTATCCCTCTGTATCAGTGCCGACTCCATCAGCTTGCGTTCGGTGATATCACGTTGACTACCTCGAATCCCAATGAACGTTCCATCTTGATCATAAACAGGCGCACATACATGACCAATCCAGCGCAGCGACCCGTCCTTATGAAGGATACGGAATTCATGTTCATTGGAATGAGGACACGGATTTTGAAGAACTGAATCACGATGAGCTCGACGGCTTCCTTGATCTTCCGGGTGGAGAATCCTGAAATATAAATCAGGATCTTCCATAAACTCTTGCACCGTATAGCCGGTAATTCTTTCCACAGAAGGGGAAACATAATTGAACATTCCTGCAGGATTGATCCAGAATTCCCAGTCATAGGTATTGTCGGCTACGACGCGGTAGCGAGTTTCCGATTCTTGCAGGAGTTGTTTTGCCCGCTTTTGTTCACCTCTTATTCGCAATGCGCCGATACCATACGCCACATCTCCCGCAAGCTCTTTAAGAATCTCAACCTCCATCTCGTCGAACGCATCAGGTTGATCAGCATAGATTCCAAATGCTCCGTACGTTATGCTGCCACTGATCAGCGGTAAAGCAATGATTGATTGATAACCGCGCTGAATTGCCTCGTCGCGCCATGGCGTAAACGAGGGATCACTGAAGATATTGCGCACAATGCAGGGTTGCCCAGAACGAATGGCAGATCCACCTGGACCTTTACCCCGTGGAGATTCCTCGTCCCAACTGATTTTCGCTGTTTCGATGTAGCCCGAGTCCACCCCCGCGTGCGCCACTGGCCGGAGGTTTTTAGCTTCGTCGTGTTCCGCTATCCCGATCCAAGCCAATCGATAGCCGCCCGTCTCGATGGCGATTTTGCAAACCTCGTCCAGCAATGCGGCTTCATCCGTGGTCCGAATCAGAGTTTGATTGCTGTCACTGAGCATCCGCAGCGCACGATTCATGCGGGCAATTTCCGCTTCGGCTCGCTTACGAACCGTTATGTTCTGTACAGTACCTCCCAGACCGACTATTTTGCCATTTGCATCTCGTATTATCCGTCCCCGAGCGACGATCCACTGTGTGTTATTGACTGGATGGGCAATTTCAAGGTCAAGTTCATAGGGTTCTCCGGTTTCTAAAGCCTTCTTCACGGCTGTGTCAAGCTTACTCATACTCTCCGGAGTATAGACTTTCAAATGCTCTTCATAGCCCGGCACGGGCTGATGCGGATCGAAACCACATAAACGATAGCATTCTTCAGACCACTTTATCGTATCGGTTAAGACATTCCATTCCCAATTACCGAGTTGAGCAACGCGTTGCGCTTCCTTAAGTTCAGCCTCGCTTTTGCGCAGCGTCTCTTCAGTTCTTCTTTGTTTAAGAATCTTACTAAGTTCATATGCCACCAACAGTATTTGGTCGAGATCATGGTCTTCGTACTCTTCCGTCTTATTCCCTACACCGAAGATGTATCTCACTTTGTCATCTTCCATAACAGGAATACTCATGAATCTTCTCACTGGCGAATGTCCTTCAGGAAGTCCTTTCTGATGAGGAGAATTCGGGAAGTCATTGTAGATGACCGGACGTTGATAACGCACACAATCCACCCAGTTGCCCGCCTGACCAAGCGGATAATGAGTATCATATATGGCGGTGCAGTTCTTCAGCGCCTCGCTGTTCCATGATGTGAGAATAATCTGCTCCTGATCCTCGGAGACAAGATGGAAAAAACCGATTTTACTACCGGTGAGCTGGACAGCCCTCTCCAACGTAAAATCATAAAGCTCTTTGTCCGAAAGCTTTGGAGCTTGCTCGTAGATTTCGAGTAGTACAGATGTGCGGGCAACTTCTCTCTGAATCCGTTCCTCAACCCGCTTGCGCTCTGTGATATCCATGAAGGTCACAATCACTCGGCTAATTTCATTGTCTGCACCAAAAACCGGATCGGCACTGGCCAGAACCCAGACGTCCTGAATATTCCCGGGGCGATGTATTCCAACGATTAAGTCCCGCAAGGATTTGCGTGTAGCGACAACCTGGTTCGCAGGATATTCTTCAAATGGCATCACGGTTCCATCTTCGCGGTAGAAATGCCAATCCGGATCCCACGCGGTTTTTCCCAACATTTGATCTTCAGTTAATCCCAGCAGTTCCTGCGCAGCCGCGTTGCTGGTTGAGATTTGCGTGTCTGAATTATGAACAACAACTGCTGCTTGAATATTTTGAATTAATGTTCGATATTTCTCTTCACTCTCCTGCAAATTGCGATATGCAAGTAAGCTTGACAAACTATCAGCTAACCGCCTGGCAATCTCTTGAAGCAGCATCTCCTCCGCCCCTGTCCAGATCCTCGAATGAGAGCATTGATGAAGCCCAAAGCAATAAGGCTTGTCCCCCTTTGGATAGATCGCCGTTGCTATCTGGGATAACACTGCAAAGCGATCGGCAGGCATTATTGGTAATGGATGCTTCGAACCTGGGCCGAATTTCACTGGACCATTTGAAGATAAGACCGCTCGGAATACTTGAGCAATAGTCGCCTCCATGGAAACTTCAAGATTGATCGCAGAGGCGCCGGGATATTCCGGTTTCGTCCGTTCCATCGGAACATTCCAGGTTGCGGCTTCAGGATCACAGGGATACACCAGCCATGCCCGGTCACAATCAAAGACCAACAGCACAGTGTCGAGAACATTTCTCATCATCTGCTCAAAATCATTCG
>JAHIZR010000208.1 GCA_018814465.1 bacterium
ATCGGTCCGATCACCTTCGGACAGCAGGAGGCGGAGGTTTTTCTCGGGAAAGACTATACGCATCAGAAGGATTACAGTGACGACACCGCGACCAGGATTGATGAGGCGGTGCGGGAGATTATCGAATCCGCGCAGGCTCGCGCGGAAAAGATCCTCGATCGTGAACTTCCCCGGCTGCATAAGCTGGCGAAGACTCTGGTGGAGAAGGAATCGTTGACCGGCGAGGAGATCGCGGAATTATTGGAGATCGATCCTGACAAGAGAAAAACAGCGAATCGCTTGCCGGAGCCGGACGCTGAAGCTGCCGAAAAAAACAAGTAATTCGGTATGGATAAAAAAGAAGAAGCCAGACTTCGAGAACTCATTCGCAAAGAGCTGGAGAACCGCGAGGCTTTAAAAGGTTTGGCGGATGCTGCGGATGAACGAGACTATGTCCCGGGCGGTATGTCTGAGGAACGAGCGCGGATTATCGAAGAGGAGATTCGCAAGTTTCATACGGAGCGCGGGAAGGCGCGGGAATACGTCAACGATGAAGGGGATGTCGAGTGGCTGACCGAGGCGGAGATTCTGGAGCGGGGCAAGCAGCTTCCGGTGGATATGGAAGAGTTGGAGATCGGTCAAAAGCATGTCCGCAACCGGGTGATGATGCTTAGCCTGCTGCTGTTTGTGGCTTTGGTGCTGATGTTTGTCGCGCTGCGCGAAAAGACGGGCAGTGTTCAGGTTATTTGCAACATACCCAAAGCGACGATCTATCTGAACGGCAGCCCGACCGAATATTTATCCGATTACACTCTCAAAGGATTACCGGGCGGATCGCATTTGATATCCGTATTCAGGCCCGGCTACGTTGCGGACGGCGCGGCGAATGCGCGGGTTCGAATCGTTCCCGGTTCCGAAGAAATCGTAATCCTGAAACTCAAACCATCACCCCCACGGCATACTATTGAACAAGCAAAAGATTGAAGAAGCTGTCCGGCTGCTGCTGGAAGGAATCGGCGAAGATCCCACTCGTCCGGGTTTGGTGCGAACACCGGAGCGAGTGGCGGAGATGTATGAGGAAATATTTACTCAGATCGGGAAATCTCCCGAAGAGGAGATTCGCCTTTATCCGACCGAGAATGAAAGCGAGATGATTATCCATCGGGATATTCCGTTTTACTCGATGTGCGAGCATCATCTGCTGCCGTTTTGGGGCTTCGCATCGATTGCCTACATTCCGAAACACTCATTAGTCACGGGCTTCTCGTCATTGGCCAGAATTGTCCGCTTATTCGCGAGTCGTCCGCAGATTCAGGAAACGATGACCACTTCTATTGCGGATACACTGATGCACAAAGTGCGGCCGATGGGGGTGTTTGTAGTTATCCGCGCGCAGCATATGTGTCTGACGATGCGCGGCGAGCGGGCGCACGGCAGCTGGACCGTCACGTCTGCGGTGCGCGGAGTTTTCACTCGCGAAGCGACGCGCATGGAAGCTTTGCATCTGATGGATGGCAAGTAAGCAAGCACGGATATGGTCGCACCGCACCGGCTCGCTTAAGCTGGGCGGGCGGACACTGATTATGGGTGTGTTGAATGTCACACCCGACTCTTTTTCAGACGGCGGCAGATATTTCTCGGCGAAGGACGCGATTCAGCGAGCGCTGTCGCTGCAGGAGGCTGGAGCGGACATCCTTGATATGGGAGCGGAATCGACAAGACCGGGAAGTCTGCCGGTATCCGCGGATGCGCAGATAGAACGGCTCGTTCCGGTGCTTGAGGGGCTTGGCGACCGCATCCGGATTCCGGTTTCGGTTGATACGAGTTCGGCGCAGGTCGCGGGAACCTGTATCGCAGCGGGGGCCTCGATTGTGAATGATATCTCGGGATTTCGGAATGACGGAAGCTTGCCGGCGGTCTGCGCGCAAGCCCGTTGCGGAGTCGTGCTGATGCATATCAAAGGCATGCCGAAAGATATGCAGGATGACACGGATTATTCGGATTTGCTTGCCGAAGTGTCGGCAGCTCTTCGGGAAAGCTGTAAGATCGCCGTCGCAGCAGGCGTTCCGCGGGAAGCTATTGTTGTTGATCCGGGAATCGGTTTTGGCAAGAATTTTCGGCAGA
>JAHIZR010000209.1 GCA_018814465.1 bacterium
GTCGTCTACTAAGTTCGTCCGCACGAGCAGCAGATAGAGCAAAACCGCATTTAGAAACAGAATCCACGAGGCCGACAGAATCATCCCGTCATAGTACATCCACGGCGCATAGAGCGCGGCGATACCGGCGGTAATCAGCGCTGTGATGTCGCCAAACAGCTTGCGCACCGTTAAGGCTAGAAAGATGACCGTCGCAACCGAAAGGAGTATCTGCGCGATCGGGATTAATGTGACCGCGATACTGCCGGTAGCTTTGAAGAGTCCGGCGATCGCGACGGGATAGCCCGGTCCGATCCAGAACGGTCCATTGGGGTGTCCGAAACCGAGAGCGAGATTGGCTCCCCAGCGATAGTACCAGTCGCTGTCGAGGACAAGGTATTTGAGGATCGGCGAATCGAACAGGTAGTTCAGAAAAACGATGCGCAGTCCCGCGAAAACGACGAGGATTGCCGCTAAGATACCGTAGAATCGGTTGTCTTTCATGTTCGTTATCATTGGTCAAGTTTCAAGTTTACAGTAACCAGTGTGCGGGCTTGGCATGCGAAGCCCCTACATAAGCTATTGTTAATCTGAAACAGGTAAAAGACAGTTGACCGAATGCCCTGCGAGAGCATAAGAACATATGAATTAGAGAAGATGAAATGTTGGCTATAATATGCCATAGAGAATGGGGAAAGTCAAGCAGGAAACAAGAGAACGAGGGAAGAACGAAGGCTTTGCCCCCTTACTTCTGTCATCCTGGAAGGATTTCGCGCCGCTGATCGCCGAATCCGTTAACCGTGTTACCCTGAACTGCGCACCTATTCAATACCTCAGAACATGCCAAATCCTGCGCGGTGGAGGATCACTCAAAGTTGCTGTACTTGTTACCCCCTTTTCTCTCCCCGCGAGCAGGGGGGAATAAGAGTGATTCTCCAACTTGCTGAAAAAGAGAATATCAGCAGGCTCCAGAGTGATACGCTGGGTTTTACGCGCGAATTTCCACTATGTCTAATATTATCTTGTTTCTGGAGTTTAATTTCCACTTTGAATTTGCTTGCGAAATTACCATTCTTTTGCTATACTTTTCACATCACTTTCGCGTTTACTCTGCTTTAAGCAGATATCCTATCAGCATCACTTCTTCTCAAAGGAGTCTATCATGGCAGGAACCGGTCGTAAATGGCTGCTCTTCCTTCTGAGTCTTATCGCCACCATCCTCATCATTACCCTGCTCGTTGACATCTTTGAGAAACAGCAGGAAGCCCGGCTGACCTATATCAAGATCAAGGAGTTGCAGCCCGGAGAACCCGATCCCGCGGAGTGGAAAACCAACTTCCCACAGCAATACGCGGATTACATGAAAACCACCGACACCGAGACGCTGTTCGACTACAGCAAGTACGGCCGCTACGGCGGTTCGGAAGCCTTCTCGAAGCTGGAAAAAGATCCTCGTATGAAGCGACTCTTCGCCGGCTACGCCTTCGGGATCGACTACAACGAAGAACGCGGCCATATGAATGCGCTGAACGATATGCTGAATATCAAACGACTCGGCGATAAAAAGCCCGGCTCCTGCATGACCTGTAAAAGTCCGCAGGTACCGCTGTTCATGGAACAGTACAGTCCCGCCGAGTTTTACATGACTCCGGTTAAAGAGCTTGTTGAGAAACACGACTTCAAGCACTCCATCAATTGCGCCGATTGTCACGATGCGAATACTGCCGAAATCAAAGTCACGCGCCCGGCCTACATGGAAGCGATGGAACGGCGCGGCACACCCGTCAGCGGCGACGACCATGACCGCATGCGCACCAACACTTGCGTGCAGTGTCACGTCGAATACTACTGGCAGAAAGACGACAACTACCTGACCTTCCCCTGGGATAAAGGCTACACGATTGAAAGCATCGAAGCCTATTACGATGAGATCAGTTTCGCTGATTGGGTGCATGCCGAGTCCGGCGCGCCGCTGGTCAAGATTCAGCATCCAGAACACGAGCTCTGGAGCACCGGCATTCACGCCCGCGGCGATGTCGGCTGCGTGGACTGCCATATGCCGTATAAGCGCGAAGGCTCCGTGAAAGTTACCGATCACTGGATTCGCTCGCCGCTGATGAATCTGACGAATGCCTGTCTGACCTGTCATCGCGAGCCAGAGAATGAAATGCGCGACCGCATCATCGAAATTCAGGATCGCACCTATCACCTGCTGGACCGTTCGGAAACCGCGATTATAGATATGATTGATATGATCGTCGCCGCCCAGAATGCCGGCGCGACCGATGAAGAACTTACCGAAGCGCGCAGCTTCCATCGCAAAGCGCATATCCGCTGGGACTTCATCAGCGCTGAGAATTCAATGGGCTTCCACAGTCCGCAGGAATCCGTGCGCATGCTGGGCGACGCGATTGACTATGCTCGCCAAGGTGAGTTGTCCGCCCTCAAACTTGTCCACAAATACGGCGGCACTCTGCCCGCAAAGAAATCCGGCGACCTCTCCATGCTTTCCAAGTAGGAGGAAGCAATGTCCACAAGACGAAAACTCGGTCTCTTCGCGGGCGCTCTGGCTATTGTATTTGGAGTGCTGCTGGGAGCCGGCGGCTATACCTTCTTTTATGCGAAAGGACATTCCTATCTGGTGGATAATCCGCAGGCCTGTATCAACTGCCATGTGATGAATGATTTTTATAAAACGTGGCGGATTTCCAGTCATCGCGGCATTTCCTGCAACTCCTGTCACATTCCCGAAAGCTTCCCCGCAGATTATCTGGTTAAAATGGAGCACGGCTTGCGGCATGCCTATGTTTTCACTTTCGAAGACCCGCAGATATTCCGGCTTAAGGATGAAGAAGTTGTGCTGAACAACTGTGTATCCTGCCACAACAAAGTTGTCGAGCCGATTCTTACTGCTGCTTGCAATGACAATCGCTGTTTGCTTTGTCATTCCGGAGTTGCGCATGGCAAACGATAGCTTGTGATTTGCATTAAGCTCTCAGTAATCCATCACTTCCGGCGGGCGATTCTTGTCTCTTTATTCAATCGCTTCTTAAACTCTTGACATTAATAAATCAAAGTGTTATACTTTACGTGCTTTCGATACAAGTTGATGACAATTGATTTCATTCACTGTCTAAAGCGAATTAAGCCTCCTGACTGCGCAAGTCCAATGGCACATTCCATACCCCAACCATAATCCGTATGTCTACTCGTAAAGGTAGGCTTTTTCTTTTTTACGATTTCTTCATATAGTGTACTATTTTAGCAAGGAACCATCCCTATGGATGTATTATTCCTCTCAAGGCTCCAGTTCGCGATTACCATCGGCTTTCATTTTATATTTCCGCCGATTTCGATCGGACTGGCCTGGCTGCTGGTGATCGTGGAAGGTCTGGGCTGGCGCAAAAAAGATGAGATCTATGCGAAGATGGGCCGCTTCTTCGCCAAACTGCTGGCGCTGACCTTTGCCGTCGGCGTAGCCACCGGAATCGTCATGGAGTTTCAGTTTGGCACGAACTGGGCGAGGTACTCGGAGTATGTTGGTGATATTTTCGGCGCTCCGCTGGCTGCCGAAGGAGTATTCGCCTTTTTTCTGGAGTCTGGTTTCTTAGGGCTCTATATCTTCGGGCGAAATAAAGTCTCGAAAGCGGTACACTGGTTCTCTATTTTCATGGTGGCGATCGGCGCGACGATTTCCGCTTTTTGGATCATCGTCGCCAATTCCTGGCAGCAGACTCCGGCCGGATTCATTATTCAGAATGGCCGCGCCGAGCTGACCGACTTCTGGGCGGCGGTCTTTAACCCCTCGACCATGCTGCGGTATCTGCATACGATGGATGCGGCGCTCATTGCCGGCGCTTTCTTCATGGCCGGCATCTCAGCCTACCTGCTCCTGAAAAATAAGGAACCCGAGGGCGCCAAGAAAACGCTGCGCGTGTCGGTGATTGTAGGCGTCATCGCTTCGGTGCTCGCAGTGTTCCCGACCGGCCATGAGCATGCACGGCAAGTCGCGCTGACACAGCCAGAGAAATTCGCAGCCATTGAAGGACTCTATACCACTCAAACACAAGCGCCGCTGGTGCTGTTTGCCGTTCCACAGACGCCTCCGCCGAAGCTGAATGCGGTGGTTGAAATCCCCGGCATCCTGAGTTGGATGGTATTCGGCGATCCGCACGCAAAGATTCAAGGCATTGACGAATTCCCCGCCGATGAAATCCCGCCGTTGTGGCTGACCTTCGTTTCCTTCCATAATATGGTTGTGCTGGGCGGCTATTTCGTGTTGATTATGGGCATCGCGGCGATCAAATTGTGGGGACGCACACTCTGGACCAGCCGCAAGCTACTGACGCTATTGATGTATTCTATTCCGCTGCCGTTGGCGGCTTGTCAGTTGGGCTGGATCACCGCCGAAGTCGGCCGCCAACCGTGGATTGTCTACAGGATGCTCCGAACATCCGAAGCCTATTCGTTTACCCTGACAGCGGGCGAAGTTTGGTTCTCGATTATTCTCTTCACATTAATCTACGCGCTGCTGGGCACACTCTATGTTTATCTGTTGGTGCGGGAAGTCAAGCACGGTCCGCAGCCTTTACCCGGGAGGAGCGCATAATGGATCTGAATATTATCTGGTTTCTCCTCGTCGGCGTGTTGATTATCGGTTATGCGATTCTGGACGGCTTCGACTTGGGCGCGGGCGTCTTAAGCCTTTTCACGAGACGCGATCATGACCGTCGCATCATCATGAATGCCATCGGTCCGGTCTGGGACGGCAATGAAGTCTGGCTCATCACAGGCGGCGGCGCGCTCTTCGCAGCCTTTCCGCGAGTCTATGCAACCGTCTTCAGCAGCTTCTATCTGGCATTGATGCTCTTGCTCGTCGCCCTGATTTTCCGGGCGGTGTCTTTCGAGTTTCGCGGCAAGGTAGCTTCCCCCGGCTGGAAAGCCGCATGGGATAAAGCATTCGGATTCGGCAGCCTGCTGCCGGCGCTGCTCTTCGGAGTCGCAGTGGGAAATATTCTGCGCGGTATTCCGCTGAATGCCGAAGGAGTCTTTACCGGTACCTTCCTCGGACTCCTGAATCCCTATTCCTTGCTGGTCGGAATTCTCAGCCTGATCATGTTTACGATGCACGGCGCGATTTATCTGACCATGAAGACCGAGGGCGAGCTGCATGCGGCGATGGAAGGCTGGATCAATCGCATGTGGATGACCTTTGTGGTGCTGTATGTGGCAACAACGATTACTTCCTATGGTGCCGCAAACTATTTGTTCGAGGGAGTCTTGGGAAACCCCCTCTGGTGGATGCTCTTCCTGCTTGTGCTGGCTGCGATTATTTTTGTTCCGGTCGCTGCGAAAGCCAGAAGGTTCGGCTGGGCTTTTATCTCGTCGTCCCTGCTAATAAGCGGCGTGATTGGCTTGGCTTTTATCGGCATGTTCCCGCGGCTGGTTCCGTCTCTTACTAATCTGGATTATAGTTTGACCATCTACAATGCATCCTCAACTCCGTTGACGCACTGGGTGATGTTCGTGATCGCTCTGGTTGGGGTTCCGGTTGTGCTGGTTTATACGATCTGGATCTACCGCATCTTCAAAGGCAAAGTCCAGATTCACGAAGACAGCTATTGATACTCCCCTATAAATCTTTTCTAAAACTAACCCCCACCGTCCTCGGTGGGGGTTAGTATTTTTTTGAATGGCGCAATGGTGCTATTCTTCTTTCTCAAAGTTCGCGAAGCTGTAAGCCAGACCGAGGGACAGTGTCTGCTTCAGGCGGCCGCCATCGTCGATTTCCTTGTCATACAGCAACTGCCAGGTCAGGCCGACGTTAATGATCGAGGAGACCTTGACGCGGAAGATATTATCCCAGTTGATATCCACTTCCTTCCAGTCGTCGTTCAGTTCGTCCGACTTGGAATTCATCAGCGCCTGGAACAGCGTCAGCTTGGAGTTGAAGCTGTACTTGGATTCGGCCGAGCCCAACAGCACATCGGTCACCCATTCCAGACCGCCATCGGTGATGGTTTCGGTCTCTTCGACGAAGCTGACCGATGAGTCGGCGGCATAGACTGCGGCATCATAAGTATTAATGTGCTGACGGAAACCGGCGCCCAGCCGGGTCGTGACAACGCGGACATTCTCCACGTCAATCAGCTTACGGGCGATACCGGCGGTCTCGGTCAGAACGAGCGGATTCAAATAGCGATCCTTCATTCCGGTTCCGTCGTAGAACTGCGATTCCACGGTTAACGCCGCATAGGGATCGACAAACCAGCCCTTCGTCCACTTCAGGATACCGTCATAGCGAACCTTGTCTTCGGATTTTTCGGGACTAGTCCAATCTTTCGTATCTTTATTCTGCGTGTGCTGCTGTCCGAAGGCAAGCTTGAGATCATTTTGCCAGTGCCAACTGCGGGATAATTGCCGCTTCGCCATCCCGTTGAAGAAGGCGACCCAGTTGATCGAGCCGGCTTCGCCGCCCGTCCAGTTGTCCGAGTAGTTGGCTTGCGTAATGCCGAAGCCGGTGCTGAATTCCACCTTCCACGGTCCCGCTTCCGGCTGTTCAGCGGCAAACAGCGAACCTGTGACAAAAAACAGTGCGAGTATTCCAGTAATAATCAGCTTGTTCATGTTTTCTCTTGTAGTTGAATGAATAGTTATCACTTCTTGAGCAGATCGCGGATTTCTTCGAGCAGGACTTCGGACTTCGGCGGCGCGGGCGGGGTGGCAGGAGCTTCTTCCTCTTTCTTCTTCATTGCATTGACACTCTTAATCATCAGGAAGATCGCGAATGCCGTGATTAAAAAGCTGATAATCGTATTCAGGAACACGCCGTAGCTGATAATCACCGCGCCCGCTTCTTTGGCGGCGTCCAGTGTGGCATAGGGTCCGGCCGTTGTTCCTGCTTTCAGTACACCGAAGAGATTCGAGAAATCGACATTACCCAACAGCAAGCCAATCGGCGGCA
>JAHIZR010000210.1 GCA_018814465.1 bacterium
CGCAGTGAGCGGTATTTGCGGATTGTGGTAAATGCGGACAATATTCCGGGCGATCAATATCTGTATGACATTCAGGAAAACGAGCTAATCAAGCTGACCGATCTGTTCGACAATTCCGAATTGGAAAGCGAAATGCTGGTGGAGTCGGAGTTGATTCACTATGAGTCATTCGACGGCAAGCAGATTCCGGCGTTTATCTATAAGCCGAAAGGCATTCCCAAGAACCGGAAGTTGCCGGATGTGATAGACGTTCATGGCGGACCGATGGCGCAATCGGCTCCGGGCTATTCGGCCTGGACGCAGTTTTTAGTGAGTCGCGGGTTTATCGTGGCGGTGCCGAATGTGCGCGGTTCGACGGGCTACGGCAAGTCTTATTATCTGGCGGATGATCATAAATGGGGCGAAGATCCGCTCTATGATGTGGTTTATCTGAAGAAATATCTTGGCAACGATCCGCAGGCGGATACATCGCAGACAGTGATTTGGGGCGGTTCCTACGGCGGATATATGGTGTTGGCAGCGATGACATTTGTTCCCGAAGAGTTCGCGCTCGGGCTGGACTGGGTCGGGCCGAGTAATTTGTTCACGTTAATGAGTTCAATCCCTCCCTATTGGGAGCCGTATCGAAATTATTTCTATACTGAAATCGGCAATCCGGAGGTACCGGAGGACAGCGCGCGGATGTACCGGCAGTCGCCGGTGTTTTTTGCGGACCGGATTCAGCGGCCGCTGTTTATTGTGCAAGGTCGGAATGATCCGCGTGTGAAGGTGGCGGAGTCCGATCAGATTGTGGAAGCCGCGCGCAAGAACGGCAAGACGGTTGAATATCAGATTTACGAGGATGAGGGGCATGGACTGCGCAAGCGTGAGAATAAGTTGAAAGCTTACGAGGCCATGTATAAATTCATGGTCGACAATTTAGACCTACGCACCTCGACAGATTAGGCACCTGTCGGTTTCCCCCCTGCTAAAAGCCCCGGTTCTCGTATAGAGCCGGGGCTTTGTGATTTGTGGAATCGTCTACAGTCTATTTCAGCAGCACTACTTTTCGGGTATCCATTTGACTCCGGTCCGCCGCGCGCAGGAAATAAACTCCGCTCGCCAGTTCCGGTGGAGCGCGGAACGACAGTCGTCCTCCCGTCAATGCGCCTTGCTGAATGACTGCTGCTTCCCGGCCGAGAATATCGTACAGCTTAATGCTGAAATCACTACGCGTGAATCCTGCCAAAATAATCGTGAACTCGCTGTTGAACGGATTCGGAAAGAGATTCATGATGTGCCATGTCCCGGGTATTACCGGCTGCTTGGGCTTCGTGAGACTCATCGGCATCGTCGTGTCTGGCGGCACCGTCAGCCAGGGGATGAACAGTATTGAATCAGAAACGAGAGTGTCGCCGAGTCCATTTGGGTTGTAGGTCGCATGGTATGGGCCGGTTTCGTGTCCCCACCAGTTGTTGCGCATATCGAGCAGATGTGTTTCTCCGGGGAAGCCCCACCCTGCGGAGATGCCATAGTTGCCTATAAAAAGGTTGGAGTCCAGAGTTGGATTGCATCGGGTGACGCACATAAAAGCTGAGCCGTAATTCTCGACTACATCGCGATTATTCTCGAAGTAGTTGTGATGAATATGAGCGTCAGTCTGCTGAAAGGCTTGGAGTGCTCCTCCATAGCTGTTCTGATTATCGCGAATGATGTTATAAGCAAAATCACCTCCGCCCGCCCATCCGACTAATACCGTTGCTGAAATATAGGTTGTTGTGTTGTTTTCAAATACGTTTCCGATCACGCATGGCACCGGGTCGCCTGTATAAATAGCCGCAACATTTCCTGTAGCATTGTCGCGAACGATATTGGCTGAAAAGTCAATCGGTGAGTCATGGGAAGAAAAATGGCATATTCCGGCGTCAACCTCCTCAAGCGCTCCGTTTTCTTCGAAGAGTGAATAACGGACATGTCCCGTGCAATACTCCATATTCAATCCGCCGATCCAACCACAGCAGTGTCGGAACACACAGCTGTCGACTTCAGTATGCGAATCTAAGCATAATAAACCTCCATCCAGATAGGAGCTGGAATCATATTCAAAAATACTGTTTGTAATGGAGGCTGATGCATACCACAGATAACCTCCGCCGCCGCCATATTCCGCAAAACAGTTAGAGATCGTTACATTGTCCATAACAACAGATGCTGATTCGAGAGTACCCAAATCTCCTTCAACTAATACTCCGCCGCCGACATAGGCTCGTCCATTCAGAAGTCTGCAATGCTGTATGGAGACAGCGGAACTCTTGATATGAACACAGCCTCCAGTCTTCTGGTCAGGCGCAACTATGGAAGTAGTTCCTCTTCCGTCCGCAAGACTAAGACCAACGATCCGGCCTTCGACTTCTTCGCCATATCCGTAAATGATACAGGAAGCAGTATCTGCATTCTGATCACTCGGACGAATCACAGTATTCCCTATATGTGAAGTGTCACCATCCAGCAGATAGTGACTAGCTATCATCAATGTTTTCCCATACAGAACGACCGTCTCTTCATAGATTCCGTCGGCAATCAAGACGGTGTCGTAATCTTGTGCCATGTTGACGGCAGACTGGATGGACTCGCCGGGAGTCACAAGGAAAGTAGCGGCATGCGAGATCGTCCCAAATAGAAGCAGAATTAATAATGTGTGACGCATGGAAAATAATTCCCCCTGAGCCTTGCGACTCAGGGGGAGGATGTTTGTTAGTGTGGTGTTCCTGAGGGAATACAATCGCCTTTCTTCCCCCCTACAGTACTCAATTGCGCATATCCGGTTCCCGAAACGTAGCCAGAGCACCGAGATGTGAATATGCATGTGGCGCCGAGGTCTTCGCTGTCTATTACTATACCGTCGCGTTGACCATTATGTACGTCGACTCGGCCTGCAAAGCCAGGAGGGCTTTGGACCGTAACATAGGCCGAGAGTGATCCGCTTGCCGGAGCCTTTGCATCGAGATACAAGTCCTCATTCGCTGCCGGATAAAACTGATCCGCATCCGTACCATTTCCAGTGTGTTCGTGACAGATATCTGTAGCATACACCAACACACTGCTGAGAACAAGCGAAAGTACTGCCAAGCTGATCAGCCAACCGCTGATACTTGTTGTCTTCATCTTCATACAACCTCCGTTTTGATGTTAGTTCTTCTGTCAATCCCAATTCCCCGGCCGGAGTGTCTGGGCTTCTGTTAGTTAAATTTAAGCCTCTAAATTGCATTGTCAAGTCAAATGACAGATTAATATCAATAAACTAACATGCCTCTGTAGTTTATACCCCCAAACTACAGAACATTGTTTTTTTTACAGAGAGCCCCCGTTTCCGGAGGCTTTTGTATAAAAGAGTGAATAACGTGCCTACTATAAGAGAGGCGTAGTCAGAATTGTAATTATAATTTCAAGACACGATCCAGCCGCATGAGGGTTAGCCGTAATGCATCGGCGATGGCGGAAGGGCTGTAGGTGGTGCCGTAGGCGCGGTCAGCGAAGCCGTCATAGCCTTGAACGAGAATCGTTTCGACGATGACGCCGGCTTGCGTCAGGCTTTGGTTGAAGTTTTCGGCTTGCGGAGTTGATATGTTGGTAGCAGGATTAGCGAACACAGCAAAGACGGGACAGGCAATGCGAGGCAGTTGCGTCGCGCCGGGGAGTTCAGTGCCATACCAGTTGACGCAGTATTTGAATTCGGGAACTTGAGCGGAGAGATGAACCGCCATGGAGCCGCCATAGCCGATACCCCAAACGGCAATGCGCTTGCGGTTGACTTGTTTGTTGTCGCGCAGGAATAAGAAGCCGTCGCGCGCGGTTTGAATGGATTCTTCGTTGTTGACGAGTTCGAGGAAGCGCGCGGCTTGAGTCATGTCGGAGGTGACATCGCCCTTGAACATATCGATGGCCAAGGCCACGTAGCCCATTTGGGCGAGTGAATCGGCGAGGTCGCGGAGGGCGCGATTGAGTCCGAAGCGGTCGTGCAGCAGGAGGACAGCAGGATTGGTTGCTTCACCATAGGGAAGCGCAAGGTAGCTGCCGGGGATGCGATCCAGATAGGCGGAAAGACTGGGCAGTTTGAGTTCCCAGTTTTCGAGCAACTCACTGCGGAGCTTCTCGCCGGAGCGGCCTTTGCCGAATTCATCATGGGTGATGGAAATATCGCAGCCTGTTTCAGATTTCGAGAAGCCGATGCTGACACGAGTTTCCGTGTCATCGATTAGATAGGAGTAGACTAAGCGCTCGGCCGGTTGGGCGGTTTCGATAATGCCTTCTTCGAGCGACTGGTCGGGATGCGTAATTCTCCACGGACCTCCGGAGCGCAATTCGAAGTAAGCGGACTCGGCGTCCGTCCATTGCCTGATCTGCCAATCCACGCACATGGCTCGCCACGCCTGAAGAGGCGAAGCGGAGACAGAAATCGTCAACTCGATTGGCTCAGCCCGCACAGCCGAAATCAGGAGGAGTGAAACGAGCAGAAAGCTTAAGCGACGGAACATTTTTAGACTCCTGTTTGCTCTTGAGTTCGAGCGTAATATACGGATTGTGTCATAGAGAAGAAACGGTTTGACGAATTGATTGCGATTCGGGGTGTGGTGCTTAAAAACTGGCGTGATAGTTGGTTATTTGCAGTTTGGTGGAGTCAGGGCCGGGTGCAAACGCAGGCAATTAAGTTGTTTATTAAGATGGGATTAATGTACAACCAAGGAGAGCATTGCGAGAGTATTGTCACCATGTTTGTACGAAAATAATGCGCGAGTGCGCAGTCTTTTCACACACACATCGAAAGATGCCCTCTCCACACTCCTCGCAAGTTCCTCTTTTCCTTGACTCTCCCCTTGAGTTTTTGTAGCTTAGCAAGTTAAGCACCTGCATCGGGTGACATTCTTGTTTTGCACAGTTACGCACCTCTTTATAAAGCCTTTCTTTTTAATAATAAACAGTTTAGATATTCGATTTCTGCACAACGGAGTTAGATGATCATGAATTCCTACCGTAAAGTTCGATTTTGGGGTTTAGCCCTACTACTATGCGCAGCAACGATGCTTTTGCCCGGATCCGTATGGGCACAAGCAGATCCCCGGAATTGGCCCGATGATCCTCCGGGAAATGTGGAGCCGGGAATTCCGATTCGTCAGGGGCATCATATAGAGTGGCAGCGTGCGTCTTATGTAAATGACGCCGGGCAGGTGTTGGTAGTCTGGTCGGATACGCGGCATGGCGATCGCGATGTTTACGCGCAGATGATCAATCCCGACGGCAGTTTGGGATTTGGCGGCGAAGCTGGAATTCCGATTTCCGCCTATGAGAATCGGCAGGAAGATCCGGATCCGGTGGCGGTTACGGGAGGCTGGATCATCGCCTGGATCGAATTTAGAAATGACACTACCGGTGATATTTATGCCAAGAAGATAGACATCAACGGCGAAACCTGGCCGGGGTGGGATGAGAACGGGAATATCGTCGATGTTCTCAGCAACTCAGCCGTCATCGAGCTAAGTGTACGCGCAGTTCATGACGGCAATGGCGGCGCGATCGTTGCGTGGGAGGACCTGCGCGGAGCCGGCGGCGATATTTACGCTCAGCATATCAACAGCGATGGCACGACGAGTTGGGCGCAGCCGTTGGCGGTGACCACCGTGGAGGGAGAGCAGTTCGGGATCACGGCAGATACGGACGGCGCCGGGAATATGGTGCTGGCTTGGAACGATAACCGGAATGCAAGTGATCAGAATATTTATGCGGCGAAGATTACTCCGTCCGGCGATTTGCCTTGGGGGAGCGGTCCGAACGGAATTCTTGTCTGCAATGCGGCCTTTCGCCAGAAGAGTGTCAAGCTTTGTTCTGATTTGGCGACCGGCGGGTGCTATCTGGCTTGGGTTGATGAGCGAACCACCGGCAACGACAACTTGTTCATGCAGCGCATCGACGGTAATGGCAATATCCTTTGGGGAGCCGACGGTCTGATGCTCTGCAACGCGCCGGATAAGCAGAGTGGAGTTCGCGTGACTCCCGATATGATGCCGACGGGACAAGTCGGTGTTCTGACCGTTTGGGAAGATTCAAGAGAGAACGGCTTGGTCAATGAAGTATACGCGCAGAAGACTTCCGCGGCGGGTGCGCATCAGTGGACTCCGAACGGTGAGTTTGTGTGCGGGAATGCCGGACCCGACGGGACGGGGGATACGCGGGACGGCGCTCGTTTAACTTCTGATTTGGCGGGCGGCAGTCTTATCACTTGGGATGATACTCGTAATTCGAACGGGAACATTCTGTTTTACGATTTATATACGGCACGACTGAGCAGTGCGGGCCAGCATTTGTGGGGGGGAGAATGCGGAGTGCTTGTATGCGACGGACTCAGCGCTCAGCAGACCGGTGTTTTGCGGATGATGTCATCCAGTGTTGTTTGCGAAGTTTTCGACGATGAGTCCCGCGGTTCAATCACGATGAGATATAAGCGGATGAACGTGTCCGATGGTTCCGGGATCGATGCTGATTGCGGACCGGAGCTGGTTTTCGGTCTTGACGGTGACGCCACGGAGCCGGAATCGATCGAGATGGATCGCGGCACGGTGGCGGTGGTCTGGGAAGACGGTCGCGGCAGGAATCTGGGTAAGGCGATCTTTTATCAGGCGGTAGACACGAATCAGGTGCCCATGCTGCCGGTGAACGGCGACACGCTTTGTCCGGATAATGAAGGCCGTGACTTGTATGCGCAGTCGGATCATGACTTGGCCAGTGACGGCAATCATGGTTTCTTCGTTTCGTTTATTGATTTAAGAACGGGTGTTAAGCAGGTTCGGCTGACACGAGTTAATAACGAAGCTGAAACCGTATGCAGTCGCGCGGGCGTGGTTGTAAAGCCATCGATTCTTGACCAGCAGAGCGCCTTTGTTTGTCCGGACGGAAGCGGCGGCTGTTTTGTGGGCTGGTCGGAGAACGATTTCAGTTTTTCGCTGGATGTTTATGTGCAGCGTTTCGACGAGAATTGTGAAGAGGTGTGGACGGAACCGGTGCGGTTGACCAGCGATGGCATGTTAGATGACGTGCTGCGGGATATGATTGTGAGTACGGATGGCTGCTGTTTCCTGTTCTGGGAATACGGAGTGACGGCACAGCTGGATATTTTAGGCGCGCGGATTTGCGCGGACGGAACGGTTTCCTGGCAGGGTCCGGTTTGCACGTCGCCGCGCCGGCAGGCGAATCCCAGTGCGGCTGCCGACAACAACGGCGGTGTCTTTATCGCTTGGTCGGACAAGCGGGTTGAGGAGAATTTGGAGGATATTTACGCGCAATATCTGGACGCCACCGGGACCGCGCAATGGGCGGCTGACGGCATCATTGTGAACTCGACAATTAATCTTCAGGATAAGCCGCGGCTGTCTGTGGATGCGGATGACAATGTTTACATTATGTGGGAGGATTTCCGGAGCGGCACGAATCTCGATTTGTACGGCCAGAAGCTGGATGCGAGTGGGAACCTGTTGTGGAGTCCCTTTGGTGAGGTGATTTCCGACGAACCGGGCGACCAGCAGGATCATCAGCTTTTGGTTGATTGCTGCAACGGATTATATGCCGCTTGGACCGATGAGCGCGGCTTCTATCAGGGGATTTATGGTACGCACGCAACATCGGATGCTGAGTTTACGCTTGCCGATGAATGGTGGAGTGGAGAGAACGATGGCGTAATCTGCAATTGGTTCCAGAATCAGAGCAATCCGACGCTTTCGAGTGACGGGGCGGTGGGCACGATTTGCTGCTGGGTGGATTGGCGGTCTTCCGGCAAGGAGCCGCTGCAGAATATCTGGGGTAATTGGGTAACGGACCGGACGTGTATCTGTATCGAAGCGGTTTCTGCAGGTGTGACTATGCCGCAGGAATACTCACTCTCTCAGAACTATCCGAATCCGTTCAATCCTTCGACGCAATTTGAGTTCTCGATTCCGAAGCAGGAGCGCGTTGAGATTGCGCTGTATAACACGCTCGGCCAGCAGGTGATGACGCTGGTGGATGAAGCGATGACGGCGGGAACTTATCGGGTGAGTCTGGATGCGAGCCGGTTGTCATCGGGTGTTTACTTCTGTCAAATGCAGACGCCGTCCTTCAAGCAGGTGCGCAAGATGATGCTGGTGCGATAAACTCAATTACTTTCCGGGGAGTTAAATGAGATCTGGCATTGCGAAGCGAATCCGCGTGAGCATGTTTTTAGTGTTTGCGCTGATTTGCTGTATTAGTTGTGACGATGACAAGCCCGCAGCGAGCGGTCCGCCGGTCGAAGGACTTGTCATCTATCGCCATGAGAATGAGCGGCAAGTCCGGTTAGCTTGGCAGCCGGCGCAGTTTGTTTCCGAATACCGGATAATGCGAGCTTATGACAGCCGCGGACCGTATTCTTTGATTGGTCAATCCAGCAGTACGAGTTGGAGCGATACGGATTTCCCGGCCAGCGATGGTGAGCCGGAGCTTGTTTTCTACAGAGTCGCCGGTGTTCGCGAAGACGGATGCCTGACAACCATGTCGAATACGGTCGGTTATTATCATTTCGAGGCCTATGGCGACGAGCAGGGGCACGAGTATGCGACTCCGTTTGGTTTGCCTTTCGTTTTCTGGAGGCACGATTCCGCCGGAGTGCCGATCTATGGAAGGGAATCGAACAAGCCATCGGATATAATTCGCAATCAAGCAAACTGTGGTGATGTAATCACCGCGGATCAGATTTTAAAACAAGCGTCAGGTTGGCTTGCATATCAAGATTGCAATGGATCTTGGATGGGTGATTTAGAGTCTTCTGAAACCATGCGACCCGGCGACGCCTACTGGTACTTGAATAGATCCGGCTCGCCGGACGAGATATTTTTAATGGGGGAGGCGGATAATTGGGGGCGCTATGGTGAGTTGTTCATTAACGATCCTTCGGCGGATGTCCCCGGAACTTTTTCTACACCTTACTCATGGCGAATTTCGCATCCTGTTTCCGTGCATCGGCTGGGTCTGTTAGAGCAAGGATTTACGGGCGGGACAATTGAGGAATCGGATAAAATCGCAACGCAGGACGGGAGTGGAGATTTTGCGGTATATCTGACCGAAAGCAATCGATGGTATCCGGAGGATTTTCAGGTATATCCAGGTCAAGCCTATGGGATTGTAAACAATCACGCGGGTCATTCGTGGACCTACGAATACAGGCCGTAACAATCGAGATTGAAACCTAAAAATAGAAGTAGTCTGATGAAGAAGATCATTGCCTTATTAGCACTGCTAAGCCTTGTCGCCACAGCGGCATTATCTGAATCACATCTGGGAGAATGTTATACCTCACGCGCGGAGTTGTATGACTACCTTTTCACGCTGCAGGATTCCGCGCAGATTTTGGGACCCAATTTCAGTCATGTGCGGGTGGATTCCATTGGGCATTCGCGCGGCGACCAACTGGGAGTGCAGTACCCGATCTATGCGGTGAAGTTCTCGGATAACGTGGACGAGTTTGAGGATGAGCCGACCTGTCTGATCGTTGGTCACATACATGCGGAAGAGGTGGCGGGGCTGGAAGGGATAATCGAGTTCATGCGCTATCTGACCTACCGTCGTTTGCAGCAGCCATACCGGGAAATGATAGACGAGACTCAGATTTATATTGTCCCGACGATCAATCCGGACGGGCTGGAGGTTATTTCTTCTGGGCTCACACTGGGTGATACGACGATTTATGATAACACTTGGCGCAAGAACGGCTACAAGCCACCGCAATTAGATGAATGCAATATTTCTCCGAGCTATGGTGGTGAGTTGTGCGGCGTGGATCAAAATCGCAATTTCGAGTTAAACTGGATCTGGGGGGATACGCTCTGGCATCCGACTGATTTCGAGGTTTACGATTACTATCGCGGACCGGGGCCGATGTCGGAGCCGGAAACGCAGTGCTTGGCGGATTTCGCGATGCAGATCAAGCCGACGACCTCGATTGTTTGGCATTCGTCGCGGTCGGGCAGGTTTGGTTCGCAGACGTTTGGCGCGTGGGAATGGGGCGAAGATGACGCCCCGAAGAAGCACTCACCGGATAGTCTGGCGATCCGGCGGCTTCAAGGGAGTGCGAATGCTGGTTTCACTTCAACGACTACGCGCTGGGGTGAATCGAGCACGAGTCCCTATTCCGCCGTGTGGGCGGGAACGCAGAACGGAGCGCTGCAGGATTGGTTTTACTGGAAGCTTGGCTGCATTCAGATGACCGTGGAAACGAGTCCGGAAGCGTCGAGTCCTCCGGCGAACATCCAGCCGCCCTGTACGGGAGCTCCGAATACAACGTTAGCTTCGCTTGTGCAGACGTTGTTGCTGCCCAATGAGTGGATGTGCCGCCGCCTGATTAATCTGGAGCGATCCGGTACCAATGATATGAACGGGCAGGGCGCGGCGTTGGCAATCTATACGAAAGATGCCGAAACGGATGCGCCGATTTCTGCTGAATGGCGGAATGTGGATAGTTGGACGGCGCTCTTGCCGCCGTGGTATACAAACGAGCAATACGGCCGCGCGACTTTCTTGCCTCTGCCGGGTCCGTTCACTGTAATGGCGCGGAAAGAAGGTTATCTGCCGGATACGGCTACCGTGACTATCAATCCGGGAGCGAGCCAGACAGCTTCAGTAACCCTGCGTCTCACGCCTCTGCCGTGGCATGATCTGACGATTCATGTGGAAGATGAATCCGGCAATTCAATTCCGGCGAAGCTTCATTTGATCAGCGATTTCCCGCAGTGGACGACCACGAGCGGGACGATCAGCATTTCCAAGCCGCGCGGCGCCTATCAGATCGGAGTCATTCCCGAAGCAGGCGATAAGATTGCGATCTGGTCGCACTTCTGGCTGGGGCAGGACACCTCGTTTACCTATGTTCTGCCCGCGGGCGATACGGTTTTCTATGAAGGTTTTGATGAACATGGTCTGGACAACTGGACGCGCAGCGGCGACAACGGCGATCGCTGGGGACTGGATCCTGATACAACGGCGATGAACTATGGACAGAGCCTGCATACGAATCCGAATTCTGATGTTTATCGTCCGACTTACACACGCAATGCAGATACTTGGATTCAGTACAATACTACAATCGACTTGACTTCGGCGGGAATTAATTCCGCGCATTTGGCCTTTGATCGCCGCGGCCGGCTGGAAGTGCCGCTGGACAGCTTCTTCGTGGAAGTCAGCACGGACGGCAGCGCTTGGGAAGTTGCCCAAGGGTATTGCGATATAGAGTTGCCGTGGACGCGGGACTGGGTGAATTTGACGCGGTGGGTTGGAAATACTATTTATCTGCGCTTCCGCCTGCAGACGGATCATTCATTGCAGGAATTGGGTCTGAATATCGATAACGTGGTTATTATGGCTGGATTGGATGAGGACGGGGAAGAGACACCGGCGGTCGTTCCTTACAGCTACAAGATCACCAATGCTTATCCGAATCCTTTCAATCCTTCGACGACGATTGACTATGAAGTCGCCGCTCCGGGGCTGGTCAGTTTTGGAATTTTCAATCTGCTTGGGCAGCAAGTCTGGCACTCGGATAAGACCTTACCGGCGGCGGGCTCTTATAGGTTCCGCTGGGACGGAGTCGGCACGACGGGGCAGGCGATGGCTTCGGGAATTTACTTCATTCGCATGAAAACGGATGTGGTTCACTCGACGAAAAAGCTGATGCTGTTGAAATAGCATACTTGGATATTGTCATTCCGGAAATTCATCGAGTCTTCGAAGATGAATTATCCGGAATCCCGAAGTCCTGTTTGAATGAGGAAACCGGGATTCTGGATAATCTGCTTCCGAGGACTTCAGCAGATTTCCAGAATGACAGTGGGTGGCGCTTCCGAGGACTTCAGCAGATTTCCAGAATGACAGCGGGTGGAACACCACTCCGAATTGTAACCATCAACCTTCAAACAAAGCCTTCTAATATTCAAACGATATCATCAATGCGCAAACATCACGACTTCTTAGCGGTAACTGATTTCAGCCGCGAACAAATCATTGAAACACTTGCCCTTGCTCGCGAGTTAAAAGAACGCCGCCATGACAATCTGGAGCCGACTCCGCTCAAGGGGCAGACGTGGGGATTGATCTTTCATAAGCCGAGTCTGCGGACAAGAATTTCCTTTGAAGTGGGGATTCATGAGCTGGGAGGTTCATGTATCTATATTACCGACAAGGAGATAGAGCTTGGCAAGCGGGAGACCATCGCCGATGCGGCACGAGTCTTGTCTCGCTATTTGGGCGGGATCATGATTCGCACTTTCAGCCATAAGGATGTTGAAGAACTGGCTCAATATGCCGATATTCCAATAATCAATGGCTTGACCGACCTCCTGCATCCCTGTCAGATTATGGCGGATATTCTGACAATTTATGAAAAATTAGGTCGTTACGAAGATTTCCGGATTGCCTATCTGGGAGACGGCAATAATGTCACGAATTCCTGGTTAAACCTTTCATCTTTATTGGGTTTCCAATTAGTAGTGGCGACATCACCGGAGACTATGCCGAATGCCGAGTTAATCAAGAAGGCCAAGGCTGCGGGCAAATCGGATATTATCATCACGGGGGATCCGGTGGAAGCGGTAACCGGCGCGCACGTGATTTACACGGATGTCTGGGCTTCCATGGGACAGAAAGAGCAGGCGGCGAAGCAGGCTGAACGACTGCGCGCCTTCCAGATCAATACGGAGCTCGTTCATAAAGCCAATCCGGATTGTATTGTCATGCATTGCCTGCCCGCCGAGCGCGGCAAGGAAATCACGGATGATGTCATAGACGGACCGCACAGCGTTGTCTTCGATCAGGCGGAAAACCGTCTGCATGCGCAGAAGGCGATCATGACGGTCTTGGTCGAGTAACTTCTGATTCAGGCTTAAGCGAATCAGCCACAATTAAAACATTCAGCAGTATCGCGTCGTAACCGGGGTAATACTCTTATGATGAAACGGAAAAAGACACTCTCTGCACTATTAATCACAGGCGTTTTCGTGATGCTTGTGAGTTCGGGCTGTTATACGAAATTCTACCGGCCCGGCATGGAGATCGAAGGACCTTACAGTGCTTCGGAGCTCTACAATCGTTACGATTCGTCTGCGATTGACACCACCCTGACGAAGGGAGATTACTTCCCCGATTACTATCCGGACAACGGGTGGTACAATTGGGGAAGCTATCGCTATTATCCTCATACCCGATGGGGATTTGATTTCTACAACTTCAGTCCGGGTTATTATCATACCTATTACGGCTACTACGACTATTACGGGACGCCGTGGTGGAACCGTTATGACTATAACCGGGATCATTGGTGGTATCGCGGCGGCGGCGGGTATAATACATCGCCGGGCGAGCCGCCGGAAACGCGGGAGGGTCGTCGTCAGCGCGAATCCTATTCGGGCGGCGGCGCGACCTATACTCAGCCCAGCGGCGGTTCTGTGAGCGGAGCTCCGGTCAGCACCACACCACCTCCTCAAGTGAAGCCTGCGCCCCCACCGAACGACAGTAAAAGCAGCACAAGTAACTCCGGCAGTTCGCAGAAGCGCACCGGCAAGAGGCGGAGGTAATTATGCGCAAGTACTGTCTGATGCTCCTGAGTATGTTGATGACGGCGGGAGTAGTGATGGCGGAGGATACGATTCCGGAAAAGCTGTTGCTGGCGACAGGGAACTACAACGGTTCCAGCGCGCGCGCTTTGGGCCTGGGCGGAGCGTATACGGGAATCGCCGATGATTTTTCTTCGATTTGGTGGAATCCGGCGGGTTTGGCGCAGGTGAAGCGGATAGAACTGCAGGGTTCGATCGCGCGTTCCGGTTTTGCCAATGATGCGGATTATTTCGGTAGTGTTCGCGATGGTTCGACGAATTCGACGCGCTTGAACAATCTGGGAATCGTACTGCCGGTGCCGGTTTATCAGGGCGCGTTGAGTTTTGCGTTCGGTTATACGCAGGTGGCGGATTTCGATCGCCGCACAACGATTCAGGCATCCACGGTCGGAACTCAATTTTGGGATGAATTCGACGAACTGGAAACCGGACGACTGGGCTTTTGGTCGTTGGCCGGAGCGGTCGATGTTTCGCCTAATCTGGCCTTGGGAATGGGCATCAACTACTGGACCGGATTCGACGATTACGAATTTACCGGATCGTACACGGAAGGCATCACACCTTATAATACCGAAACCGCTTTGGAAACCAGTCTCAGCGGCTGGAATTTCAGTTTTGGCGGACTATTCAGAGCGGGACGCATTGCGCGAATCGGCGCGATGGCGCAGACGGCAATGACGATGTCATTGGATGAAGAGTTTGTCATTGACGAGGATCCCGGCCATTTCGATTATCGTATGGCGTATCCGTCGGTCTTTCGTTTCGGCGGTTCGATTGCTCCGGGGCGGTGGCTGGTAACGGCGGACGTGGAATACCGGGATTGGCAGTCGTTGCGGTTCAAGACTGATACGCCGTTCAGCGGTGTCAGTAAAACGGAAGCGAATCTGCAGATCAAGGATAACTACGAGAGCACGACTCGATTCGCTTTAGGCGGCGAGTATTTGTTTCCGATGTATGGTGTGCGGCTGCGCGCGGGTTATAGTTTTGAGCCAAGCAATTTCGCCGGACACGGATCGGACGCGGACAAGGGCGCATTGTCTTTTGGCATGGGTGTTCTGATCGACCGCAGTGTCATGCTGGACGCGACCTATCGCACGGCGGCCTATACAGAGAATTTCACTCCGGGATTGAACGAGGATATTCGCAGTTCGGCGGCGGTTGTGACGATCAGTTACCGGATGTAGTTTACGGCCGCGCGGGGACGCACGGCTCGGCGAAAGAGTATCACTCTGTCATCCTGAACGAAGGCTTTGCGCAGTGAAGGAATTCTCTTTAATTAGTGCCACTATGAACAAGTTAGGTCGGAGAAGTAAAGAGAGATTCTTCAGGTTGTTGAGGAACAGAAGATCAACAACCTTCAGAATGACATGCCAAATAAACTCGACAGAACAAATAATACACACTATCGGGCGCTTCAGGTGAGGCGCTCGCTGTGTTTAAAACACAAGCATTACCATGACAGTTGCTCCTGAGACATCGCCGGAACTGGCGGCAGTGCGCGAGTTTGCCGCCGGGGATCGAGTCACCGGGTTTTATCTGGTCACGAAGTTGGAGACGAAGCCGAAGAAAGACGGCTCGCTGTATTTACTGATGGAGCTGCAGGACTCGAGCGGTCATCTCGACGCCAAGATGTGGGAAGGTTTCGAG
>JAHIZR010000018.1 GCA_018814465.1 bacterium
AAACTGCTTTACTGGTGAATTATCGAATATCAAGCTGGCATCAGCGGCAATGGCACAAGGCCGGTTGGCGGGTTCCAATCTGTACATGATTACTTTGGTGAAGAATTTTCCGGGGACGCTTGGATCCTTTGCAACAAGAATCGGGAAAACGGCATTAGGTGTGACAGGGCTTACCGAGTCACAGGCAAAAATGATGGATGTGGACTATCGCGTGGGAACCACGGTCGTAGCCGATCGGCATCCGGGGAAACTCCCCGGCGCATCAAAAACAATGTTGAAGTTAATCTTTGCAAACCAGTGTAATGTGCTGCTTGGCGCCCAAGTTGCGGGAGGAGACTCAGTCGGAGAATTAATAAACATGATGTCCGTAATTATCCAAAACAAGATGACCGATATGGAAATCGATACTCTCCAGATCGGCACACATCCATTATTGACCTCGTCGCCGCTTGCTTACCCGGTGATCAGTGCCACAGTCGACGCAATCAAGAAGAGATATTGACAGTAGTTCTTCAGAACAAATATGACACTTTTTCGGTTGATTTCATGGAGTGTTTTTAGTTTGTCAGTTATTTTGCTTTCGTGGATTTTGGGTGGTTTCAGATTTGGCCTGTTTTCAGGCCTTTTTTATTTGTTCTTTGGGTTGTTATGCTGTCTCAGGATAACTTCGGCGCTGCCGAAGTCGACATCGGTCACCACAAGGTCAGGATTGATTTCGTACAACACAATCGCTCGCGCTTTTTCGCCTATTGCCTCCAAATCTTTGCGTCTATTAGATTTTGAACGAAAAAGCGGGAGAGCTAAGGCAAGGGTTTTCATGAAATTGTTGTAGTTCATTCTCACCGATAACGCAGACACGGACTCCATGCAGGGCACCAATAATCAATGGGTTAGCTATTTGGGTTGACCCTTGTTCTTTTAGGGATCAGGGCCTTTTGCGCCATCCACTGTACGTTGCACCACATGAAATATCAGAAATTGGTATATTCAAGGGAAGAAGATAAATGCAAGAGAGCAGGTAACGCAACGAGGTAGGGATAAGCCAGTCTAACCATAAGTAATCGGAACGGCTATCAAGCATTTTATACAACACATCTAATTTTATTCAAGGAGACACTGTGTTTCGTTTTACAACCTGTTTTGTTATTATTTTCGCTGTCACAGTGGGAGTAATACATGCCGAAGACCTTCAGCCAGGACTGACACTGAAGCAAGCTCAAGAACTTTTAAGCTCGATTCAGCTGGATGCTCGTACACGTACGGCAATCAATGCCGTTACCAATAACGATATCAGAGATCTGGCTCTGAACCGTGACGTCCTGGCTGTGAACGACGATATTTTTTCGTTTAAACTTCCGACCAAGGGAATCACAGATCAAGCGAGTTCAGGACGGTGCTGGATGTTTGCCGGTTTGAACCTGATGCGGCAGGAAGTCATCAAGAAGTACGATCTCGATGATTTCGAACTATCGCAGAGCTACCTTGCGTTCTGGGACTTGCTGGAGAAGAGCAATGTGTTTCTCGAGTATATCATTGAAACGCGCGACCGGGATATTCTGGATCGTGAGCTGGATAAACGTCTGGAAGACCCGGTTGGCGACGGCGGGTATTGGGACTATGTGGTGAATATCGTAGAGAAGTATGGCGTTGTGCCGAAAAAGTTCATGGATGAGACACACAGCAGCGCAAATACCCGCCGCATGCAGCAAATCCTGAGAGCCTTGCTCTTGCGCGACGCAGCCACACTCAGATCTCAAGCCGCGCAGGGTAAGCCAGTGGAGGAACTGCGCGCAGGGAAATCCGCAATGCTGCAGGATGTGATGCGGGTACTGGTAATTAATTATGGAATGCCGCCGACTGAATTCGAATGGCGGACGACGGATTCCACAGGAAAGGCGGACGATCCGGTTATTTACACTCCCCAGAAATTCTACAGCGATGTGATCGGCGCGGATTTATCGAATTATGTATCACTGGCGAGCTACCCAATTCATCCCTTCGGCAAGAACTACAGCATCAACACGACGCAGTCCATGGCGGACAAGCACGATGTATCGTTCATCAATATAGATGAAAAGCAGATGAAAGGCATCGCTCTTGCGGCGCTGCTTGACAGCAATCGGGTATGGTTCGGCTGCGACATGAGCCACGACGTCTACAGCAAGAAAGGTCTCATGGTTAAGGGTGTCTACAACTATGAGGAATTATTCGGCATCGATATCGAAATGACCAAGACGGAACGGCTGAATTTCCGGGATCAATCGAGTAATCATGCGATGGTATTGACAGGGGTGGATATTATGGACGGTAAACCGCGCAAGTGGCTGGTGGAAAACAGTTGGGGCAAGGAACGAGGAGACAACGGCCTCTTTACCATGTCCGATGACTGGTTTGACGAATACGTCTTGAATGTAATCGTCCCGAAGCAGTATGTACCGGCAAAGATCATGGCAATAGCCGACGAGAAACCAACTCCGCTGCCGATTTGGGACCCGGCGTGGAGAGACCTGGGTTTCTAACAGCTGTCAAATATTGGGAAGCCGAATCGCGTGTACCTTCGTCCCATTCCGCAAGACAGCCAGGAATTGATAAAGATCACAATCGGATTGACAATAATACGGGGAAATGCTACATTTTGATGCGCAATCGACAACGGCTATGACTATTCGAAGAATGGTGGTAGCCCAATCAGACAACTATAATGAGTCATCAATTCATCAGCGAAGGGCAGTCTCATGAGATCGTACTACTTGATCGCGGTTCTTGTATTGGCAATTTGGGCAGAAAGAGTTGTCGCATATGACTGGCAGCTTCAGACTCCGTATCCAACGGTTAGCTGGCTCTCGGATGTGGACTTTATCAATGAATCACTCGGTTGGGCTGTTGGACGCGACGGCACTGTATTGAAAACTGAAGATGGCGGTGAAACATGGGAAAGCAAGACTTCGGGAATTGATGATAATTTGTATGACGTGGACTTTGTCGATGAACTGACCGGCTGGGCTGTCGGCAGATACTCGATCTGCATCAAGACGACAGATGGCGGAGAGACATGGTTCGTTGTTTATGTACCTATTCCATACCCCTACGCAAATCTCTATGAGGTGGAGTTTGTTAATGAAACAACCGGCTGGATAGCGGGAGATAACGGAATCTGGAACACAACGGACGGCGGAATTACCTGGGAAGAACAAGCCGCGGAATACTCGGCTGATTTCAGGAGTATTGTTTTCGTGGACAGTACGACAGGCTGGTGCGCAGGATACAGCGATTCCGCAGCGGAGGATGTTGTCTATCATACGACTAATGCAGGCCAGACATGGGAAGCCCAAGGCTTCTTGGGTGATTTCGGTATCAGGGACATTTTCTTTCTCGACTCTTTAAGGGGTTGGGCCGGTGGCGGCAAGTATGAGAATGGAACTTGGGCAACCCGGATTTTCCACACATCAGATGGTGGTATGACGTGGGCAGCACAGAATGTTCCCCAACTATCAACGATATACGAGATTGTATTCGTATCCGAAAATGTCGGGTGGGCTGCGATGTCCGGTCGCGTTCTTCACACGACAAACGGCGGTCAGTTTTGGAGTATCTATGAGCACGATCTCTTAAACGATACCAGTGTGGACGCGGTCGATGAAGATAATGCTTGGGTAGTCGGATGGTTAGGTCAGATCATGGGAACGGATGATGGGGGATCGAATTGGGAGATGCAGAGTCGCGGAACCCGCCACGCTCTATACGATATTTTCTTCCTTGACCAGTTCAATGGCTGGGCGGTTGGACCTGTGCGAACCTTGCTTCACACATCAGATGGTGGAGACCTCTGGGAGGAGCAATTCGTTCCGGGCGATCAATGGGATGCATATTACGCAGTGGGTTTTGCCAATTCAGAAGTTGGCTGGATATTGGGTAACGGTGGTCTGATAATGCATACGGAGGATGGCGGGCTGACATGGAATCCTCAAACCAGTGGAACCGATGTCTACATGCAGCACATCTTCATCCTCGATGAGAATCACGTGTGGGCGATAGGCAGCCAGTACGACGGGGATACCGGTCAATACCATAATGTCATTGTTCAAACGGTAAACGGCGGAACGACATGGACCACAATCCACGCAAGTAACGACAATTATGGTCTGAGCGATCCTGTGTTTTTCGACGAGAATCATGGATGGATTGCGGGGAGTCGCGGGTATCTTGCTAAAACGGAGGACGGCGGTCATACCTGGACAGCGGTCGAAATCGGCACGGATGAAATCCATCTCACGATGTGTTTTTCAGATCCTCTGCACGGCTGGATCGTCGGCCAGGACACAAACTATGATCAGCAGCTTGCGCGCCGAACATCAGACGGCGGGGTGTCCTGGGAAAACATGAACCTTACCGGGTATGAGAGATTTTCCGACATCGTCTTCCTGGATTCTCTGAATGGCTGGGTTCTTGGATACAACTACTTTTCTCCCAGAGTTATTTCACGCACGACAGACGGGGGAATATCCTGGAATCCTATGAGTAGTGAAATCAACGGAAATTTCTACACTCTATCCTTCGTGAATGACAGCCTGGGTTGGGTATCAGGCCAAGACGGTATGATCATGCGTTATGGCCAGCCGGACAGTGCAGCGTCATGGATAGTCGAGCCGCTGCTGCCTGCTTCGTACTCATTGTCGGTTTATCCTAATCCATTCAATGGGACCGCATCTGTGAGTTTCGTCCTGCCCGGGACTGGTCATATCGAGCTGAAGATCTATGATATTTCCGGGCGTCAGGTTACGTCACTCGCAGCCGAAGTGCTTTCTGCGGGAAGTCACCGGATATTATTTGATGCGCATGAATGGGCAAGTGGTAACTACTTTATCAACTTGAATACGCCGCTTGGCCAGGAATCACGGCGATTCGTTCTACTCAAATAGAAACTGCCCAATAACTGTTGACCAGACATGATAGGTCCGGCATTCGCCGGACCTCAGGCTACTGACAAACCCCATCATTATTGGTGGGGTTTGTTATTGTTATCGGGTGGTTGTTAGCGTGAGTCGTGCTTGTGGTGCGGATGGATGGGGAGGGGTATCAAGCGGGGTGGGGATTGGAGGAAGAAAAAGAGGGA
>JAHIZR010000211.1 GCA_018814465.1 bacterium
ATATCCTTCCCGGCAGCTTGAAGCGCCGTGAGAACGGACTGGAGCAGGCCATTTCGATGATAGTGTTCGTATACAGTCTGATTCGAGGTATTCATTGCACGCGGTTGTTGTTGTCGCGGATACTGTAAGGTAACGAAATATTCATTTAAATCAACTCGAAACAGACGATCAAAGAAAAAGCCCGGCGATGTACCGGGCTTTTATTGGATTCGAGTTGACCTATTTCAGCAGGACAATCGGAATAGCTGATATCCCGTCGCTTGTTTTTGCTCTGACGAAATAGCGGCCCGAGGCGACCGCGTCGCCGCTGGCGTTCGTGCCGTTCCAAGGGATGACATGTGTTCCGGTCGTGAAGTTTTGATCCGCCAGCGTCGTTACCTGTCGCCCGAGCATGTCGAAGACGGCCAGCGAAACGTGGTTCTGTCCCGCAACCTCGAAGCGAATCTGTGTCGTTGAATTGAAGGGATTCGGATAGTTGGAGAGCAGTGCGAATTCGGAAATTCTTGCTGCGGGATTGTGCGGAACATCGTTCACGGCTTGTAAACAATCGTAAATGCCGAAGTTGCTGCCGTCGGCAAGATAGAGAATATCTCCATTAGTTGCAGAATTCAATGCGTTGCCGGGGGTATCGAAGCAGCCGGCAAACTGCGGGTTGGCCGCATCCTGTATATCATAAACGATAATGCCATAATTCCAAAGTGATAGATACAAGCGGTTGTCTGCAACATGAATTGCAGTGGAACTCGATTGGTATTGCTCAAAATAATTCAAGGTAGCAATCGGCGATGTCGATTGAAGATTATTGGTATCAAAGATCAGTATTCCGTCGCTTGTCGATGCGAACACTAAGCCATTCGCTGTGGCAAGATTATTCCAGCACTCGGAAGCATCCCACGTAATCGCAGGCGCAGGATTCGTAGGATCTGCCATATCCAGTGCAACGATAATCTCATTGTAAAAGCTGTTGTCAAAATCCACAACATAAACATACTGGTCATCCGCTTCTACTCCAAGGCATCCCCCAAGACATGGATAGAAACCAACTTCAGTCATATTAGCCGGGTCGCTAAGATCGATGATATGTGCTCCAGCACCTCCGCCCAAAACAGCATAGTGGTTAAAGACGGCTATCGCATAAGGATAATCATCCATGCTGAAAGTTCCGATCAATTCCGGATGGGCCGGATCGCTGACATCAATGGCCTTCAGGCATTCAAAGTCATACCCGACTAAAAACGCTGTATTCCCGCTGAGTTCAAAGTTACTGAATCCGTAGGTAAATGGTTCGAAACGACTAAGCTCCAATGGATTCAAAGGATCAGAAACATCCAGAATGCTCAGATTGTACGATTCCCGCACATAGGCGATGGAACCGACGATTCGTATGTCTTCAATGCTTCCGTAACGGTTATAGCCGGCAATCTCCTCGGGGACAGCAGGGTTGGAAACATCCACGACTCGCATACCGCGGTAGCCGTCGGCGATGTAGACCAGATCTCCATACACTTTGAAGTTCAGGATATTCTCTTCAGGCGGATAGTAGATTCCCATGGTCTGCGGTGAAAGCGGATTTGTGATATCCACTATGGCCAGAGGACATTCGATGCAGCCGTAGCTTATATAAACAAGATTCCCTTGGACGTCGATCATAGCGGAGCAATCGAAGGAGTCAATGGATGATACCAGCTGCATCGTCGCCAGATCAACGACCTCCAGTCCTATATCGGAAGCTATGTAGGCATAGCCTTCCTTCACTGCCACATCATTTGCAGAGTGATAGTCGCTCATTGCGTAATTGCCCACCGCAACAGGGTTCGCCAGATCGCTGAAATCCCAGACGGTCATTCCATTCAAACCATCAGCCGAATAGACGATGTCGCCCTGTACATCGAAGCCAAAATCATCGATAACTGTCAATTGCCCGAGCGGTACCGGACTCAACGGATCGGAAATATCAGTGACTGTCAAGCCGTCGTAGTTAGTTCCGGAATACAGCCGGTTCCCTTTAATCTTCAGTGCGGCCACCCAGCCCGCCGTTGGAATCGCCGCAGCAATTGTTGGATTACTCGGGTTGGAAACATCGACAACGATGATGCCGTCTTGGCTAGCTCCGCCCACATAGACATAACTGCCCGCTGCGGCCGCAGAGACTGCGTATAAAGACGAAAGGTGACCGACTTCGATAGGGGAGGAAAGGTTGGTTGTATTAATGATTCGAAGGCCGTCATTCCTGCAGGCGAGATAGGCGTAATCGCCCTGAACCGCAACGTCAGATACAGCATGCGTCCAGTTATGATAGAACTGATTGATGCAGGTGATATTTTGGTTTTCTTGGGCGTTGATCCCGGCCGCTATAAACAGCAGGAGCGAGATCAGAATGAAGAAGCGGCAAAGTTTGCAATTCATAGCGGACTCCATTCTTTCCTTGGCGAATAGCTGTGGTATTCGCGAGGAATGGCTTTTATTAATACGACAAACCCGGAGAAAGCCGGGCTTGTCGCGGATAACAATAGAAGACTATTTCAATAGAACGACAGGGATCGTTGAAATTGCATCATTCGCTTGCGCGCGCACGAAATAGCGGCCCGAGGCGACCGCGTCGCCGCTGGCGTTCGTGCCGTTCCAAGGGATCACGTGCGTTCCGGTCGTGAAGTTTTGATCCGCCAGTGTCGTCACCTGCCGTCCGAGCATGTCGAAGACGGCCAACGAGATATAATAATTGCCCGCAACCTCGAAGCGAATCTGTGTCGTTGAATTGAAGGGATTCGGATAGTTGGAGAACAGTGTGAAGGTAGAGGCAACAGCATCGGGTCCAATCGGTGAAGCCGGTGTGGTGGGTGTGAAGCAGTAGATGCCTAAATTGCTGTGGTCGGCGACATAGATCGAATTGTCCACCAAGTGCATATTGCAGGCATTGCCGGGAGTGCCGTAACTGCCGATGACTTGAGGAGCCGTGATATCGGAGATATCACAGACAATGATCCCATATTCACTCGAAGTTAAATAAAGGTAGTTGTCTCTGGCTTCGATGCTTGAGAATGACGTCGGATATCCGTCCGGCAGATGGATAACTTCAACCGGACCGGGATTGGTCAGATTCGTCCGGTCATAGACGTTGACAACGCTTCCTATCGTCACGAAAATAAGGTCATCACGGCTGGTTATCGCTGAACAATAATTTTCAATGTCCCAAGTTCCGGCGAGTGTCGGATTCGCGGGATCCGCAATATCGATCACATGGACGTGTCGATAGAATTCCCGCAGATAGATATAGCGGTTATCGCAGTAGAGACGCGCATTGCCGATATACATTTCGAAGAAACCGACTTCCACGAATTGGGCAGGATCGGCTATATCGAAGATGCGCAGGCCGTCATTCTCAACCAGATAAAGATAATGGTCGTGAATCACGAACCGGTAGTGCACATCTGAATCTTCCGATGTATATGAGGCAAGCAGTTGTGGCGCGGTCGGGTCGGAAATATCCAGCGCAAACAAGCACTCATAACCAGTGCCCACACAATAAGCAATATTGCCGACGATATCGAAATCGTTGAATCCCCAACGAGATTCATAGAAGCCTAATTCCTGAGGATGCAGCGGATCGGATACATCGAAAATCGTGAAATCAATGGTTTCCCTGACATAAGCCAGATCGCCGATTACCTGAACTTCAAGGTTCTCGCCATAGCGGTTATGCCGTGCTATCTCAACCGGATTTGTGGGATCAGCTACATTGACCATCCGGAAACCGTGCGAATCGTCGGCGATGTAAGCGGTGTTTCCGATGACCGTAAAATTCCACAAATCTTCGGGCGGATAGTAAACGCCCAGTGTTTGCGGATGCAGCGGATCCTGAATATCAATAATGGCCAGGGGGCAGTCGGGATCGCCGTAATTCATGTACAGCACCCCGCCGACGATCTGCGTTCCGAATGCATAGACCAGCGAGTCGATGGATGCGACCCGCAGCATCGTGGACAGGTCGATCACTTCCATTCCCGACCAGCCGCAAGCGATATAGGCATAGCCGTCTTTCACGGAGACGCCGTTTACCCAATCACCGACAGACGATTGGTAAGAACCGAGAACAACAGGCTGATCGAGCACTGAGATATCGATGGCAATCACCCCATCGTATTGAGCCGCCAGATAGAGCTTGTCATTCACAAGATCCAGCGCATCTGCTCCGTAGTTTCGCGGTGCGTTGCAGAGCGCGATGGGATGCAGCGGATCGGAGATGTCGACTACCGAATAATCATATTCAGAGGATGCCGCGAACATGCGGTTTCCTCTGATCAGAATTTCAATGGCTTCGGCTTCAGCGAGGATAGTACCGGCGATGAATGGATTCGCCGGATCGGAAACATCGACGACTTGTATACCGTCAATCGAATAGCCGCCGAAATAGGCGTAGTTGCCTTTCACTGCTACGGTAGTGACATACGAAAATGCAATATGACTGACGTCGAAGGGGGAGTGGATGTCGGAGATATTGACGATGCGGAAACCGTCACTCTGACAAGCAAGGTAGGCGTAATCGCCCTGAACCGCGATATCGATGACACCGTCAGTCCAATTATGATAGAACTGATTGATGCATTCGATATTGAGGTTTTCTTGGGCGCTGATCTCGGCCGATGCAACGAGTAGTAGTGAGATCAGAATGAAGAAGCGGCAAAGTTTGCAATTCATAGTAGACTCCATTCTTGACTTTGGGCCGTTGAGTAGGCAGGTCGCTAATTAACCCATCTATATGGTAAGTTAGAAATTCCTAATTGTCAAGATGTTCGGTTCTATAAGTTCACTTTATCAGGAATCGCTAAGCATTGATTATAAAGCAAATATGATACCAAAGGGCAATAATTTCATCAATGACTCTAATTAACCAATAGAATATATGGAAATAGACAGTGAAAAAGTGTTTTTTGTGTCAAATTTCAGGAGTGTCAAAAAACAGTTGAATAAAGCACGGATCGTTCGTAACTTATAGCAGTGCAACCAAAGGCAGACAAACCGACTTCAAGGAGTAAACATGTTGATTCTTGGAGTGCTTCTCGCGATTACAGCATTTGCCGGAGAATGGGAATGGCAGAATCCCCTTCCACAGGGGAACTCGTTGTATGATGTCGAATTTGTTACGGATGAGATCGGCTGGGCCGCCGGTTTACACGGAACACTGCTGCGGACGAGTGACGGTGGAGAAACTTGGGAACGGATTCCGATGGAGGCGAACTGGGACTTCTGGGCGGTAGCATTCGCAGATTCTCTGCATGGTTGGATCGCCGGTGGCGAAAGCGGTGGCTGAGGTCCAAGTGGCTGTGCGGAGTACAGCCGAATTCTTGCTACATCGGACGGGGGCTATAGCTGGTCGGAACAGTATGCCGGCGACACACCTTTACTGATGGATATCTTTTTCATCGACAACCAGCATGGTTGGGCTGTGGGCTACTGTGGGCAATTGGTCCGAACCGAGAACGGCGGCGAGACCTGGCAGGAGCAAGCGATAGCCTCGGATATGCTGTACAGTGTCGAATTTGTCAGTCAAACGCATGGATTTGCGGGCGGGATTTATGGCACCGTTTTGGAAACAACGGACGGTGGTTTGACTTGGAATGAACGAACCGGAATCTGTTACGTTAATATCTATGATATTGATTTCGTAGATACAACTCACGGATGGATGGTTGGAAACGGTTCCAGCGCCTGGGATTCCCATCTTTACTATACGGTCGACGGCGGTCAAAGCTGGGATGTAGTTTTGCTTCCGCATTATTTCTACTGTTCTGCAGTTGAATTTGCTGATGAGCTGAATGGCTGTATCTTCGGCGACAACGAAATCATGTTGAAAACGACGACCGGAGGTCTTAGCTGGACGACGCATTCGACCGGGCGGGATGCAGGGATCAGAAGCGCTTTTTTGAGACCTGATGGTTCCGGCTGCGCAGTCGGTGATAATGGCAGAATCCTTCGCACGTCGGATGTATGGGAAACAATGGAAGCAATCTCGAAGGGTACTGCTGACTGGTTCTTTGATGTAGGCTTCGCGAATTCGGAGATCGGCTGGGTTGTAGGGCGAACGACGGAATTGGAAAACACGGTCATGAAAACAACCGATGGCGGACAGACATGGGAACAGCGCATATTCTCATCGCCAAACAACGGCTTCTCCACAGTCTCAGTGGTCAGCGAACAGGTAATCTGGATCGCCGGCTATTCAGGAGAAATTCTGCGTTCCTCGGACGGCGGCCGAAACTGGGATGATTTATCTCAAAATCAGAGCGATAGATATCGAGATTCTTATTTCTTTGATGAGTGGTCCGGGTGGATTGTGGGAGACGGCGTAATCATGCACACGGTGAATGGAGGTGTGACATGGGAGCGGAGCACATCGGGAGATTTTTTCAATCTGGTTGCCATTGACTTTGTGGACGAGAGCCACGGTTGGATTGCGAATAGTACGGAAAAAGTTTTGGTTACCACAGACGGTGGCGAGAACTGGTCCGGCTTTGATCTTATTACATCGAATTTTATTCCGTTTGATATCCATTTCATCGATGCGCGGCAGGGTTGGATCGTCGGGTATGACAATTACAGCGGTGATGGTACGATACTATATACATCGAACGGCGGGTCTTCATGGATTGAGCAATTGCAGACCTCCGAGATGGGATTTCGATCAATCGGTTTTCGCGACAGCCGGCATGGCATGATCGTCGGCGGCGGGGGAATTATGACGACGGCTGACAGCGGCGTGACGTGGAATTTTGAACCATGCATTGCCGGCGAGACTCTGCGTTCGGTTGCGATTGCCGGCAATGAAGCGTGGGCTGTCGGCTACTGCGGAGTGATTCTGCACATGGACGGTATTGTGAATACCGTGCCGGATGACTCCCCTGTTGTTCCGCGGCAATTCGCGGTCAAGGCTTATCCGAATCCGTTCAATCCGGAGACAACCATCCGCATTGAACTCGATCAGCCGCAACGAATCAGCCTGTCTGTTTATAACGTAACGGGACGGCTCGTTGAACGACTCTCGGACGGAATGCTGCCGACAGGCTCTTATTCATTTTGCTTTGATGCAAGCAGTCTGCCCAGCGGCAACTATTTCGTTCAACTCAGAGGCAGCTCGCAATCTGCGGCAGTCCGACTGAACCTGATCAAGTGATGTTTTCTACTCAATAATGTTGAAAGCCCGAGTCTCGATTCGGGCTTTTTCTATTAGGAGGTGGGGTGAAGGAATTCAATAATCGACAACTAATGTCATATTTTATAATCGTGGAAACATTCGATTTTAGTGTCGCTATGTCATTTAGAATTGGAGAAATAGACTTTTGGATTCAATGGCAATGATGATTGAATTTGACTTGACAAACAATTTCTGTAGTGGTATATTCAACACGATATCTCCGAGTCAGTTCTCCTAAGGGACATCCTATGGAAGCTGACCGAAGGGTCGGACCGGAAACAGTACGGCCTCCCGCGATTGGAAAGGAGATGACGTGAGCAAGCTTCATGCCCTCATTGCAGGTCGTGCGACCTGTGTCCTGTCTTACCCTCCTTTTCCAATCCCCTTTTCGAAACAGTTATTTAACCGCAATTCTTCAAGGAGTGCTCAATGCGCGCGTCTGCTCTTTTTTCTCGTCTTTTCCTGATTCTCATGATGTCATTGGTTCTTGTCCTGGGCTGCGAAAAAGAGGATGATGACAATCCCACCGGTCCCGCCGATAATTTCTCGCTCTGGGTAGTGCAAGGCGATGATTCCACCGAAGTGTCCGAAGAAGGTTTGCCGACTTTCGAAATTGACGGGCTGACCTGCATTCACTTCAGCGAATTCATTGATACGACTTTGATTCCGCCTTATAACGACGACGGTGATGTTTATGACCGCCGTCCCTTGTACTGCTATCAGATTGAAGGCGCTGATGGATTTTCGGCGCATACGCATCCGGATCAATATCCGAACAACACCTGGTATCATTTGACGCAGGGCTATCTCACATTGTCCACGGAACGCGCCGGATTCCCCAGTGAACTTGGCTTGCCGGGAGCATACCGAGTCAGCGATGTCGCGCGAATCAGAGTCTTTCGGAAGCTTGATCTGGTGACTCCGGACACAACGGTTTTCACGGAATTTCGCGATATAACTTCGGTCGAAGTCACGAATCACGACGGCAATCCCGAGCAGGCTCTGCCGTTAGTCGATTTTATCGATGATGCGGTAATCGCTGATCCCGCTAACTATGTTTTTAATATCACCGCGATTGATGGCTATGGGACGAATGTGGATATGTCTTGGGCGGAGTTTCAGACCGGTTATTGGCTGCTCGAATCGGAAAAGACAATCTTTACCGACGAGACTCTGACCGGAGGACGCTACAAGCTTCGTGACCTTGAAAAGATCACGGCGGATCCCGTTACTGCTCAATAAATGCGGCGCAAGCTTGACCCGGTATTATAAACCTCGAGGTTGTAGGTGGCTTCGATGATACAGCTTTTTAGAATTTGCGGCGGTGCCATGCTGTGCCTGTCCCGCAAAGTCTGCTTCGTCGTAGCCGGATTGGCAATAGCACTGACGAGTCAGCCTGTTCTCGGTGATTCGCAGGAATCTGACAATGTTCTGGCAACGGATACGACAGAAGCCACCTACCGCCTCGAGGAAATTATTGTCGTCGGGAATCGGACGAGATTCCTGCAGCCCGCTATCGCGGTGCTGGATGCGGAGAAGATCGCCGAAAAAAAAGCGGCCAGCGCCGCTGACGTGCTAAGGTTGGACCCGGCTCTGAGTGTCACCAGCGGTGCGAAGAGCGAGACCGAGACTCGGCTGCGTGGTTTTGCCGCTGAGCAGTTGTTGGTTTTGGTGGACGGTCGTCCGATTAATCCCGGCAATTACGGCAAAGTCGATCTGGCGATGATCCCCGTTGAAAATATCGCCAAGGTCAAGATCATCAAAGGACCGGCTTCGGTTGTCTATGGTCCGAACAGTATGGGCGGCGTGCTGAACATCATCACCAAGAACGGTCGTGAAAAACCGCAAACGGTTTTCGCAGTGGAATTCGGAGATCGTGAATTCCGGCAGTTGAGTCTGAATCATTCGCGCTCACTGGGCAAATGGAACTACTGGTTGTCGCTCCACGAGAACCATTCAAGAGGATTTGAACTCAGCGAGGATTTCGCCGCGACTTCCTTCGAAAAGGGCGGCGTCCGGGATAACAGTGGTTATCACAAGATCGGTTTCGACAGCAAGCTCGGCTATGCCCGGTCCGACAATGAATTGTATGCGGTATCCGTCGGCTATCATTGGGCCGAGAAAAGTGTGCCGCCCACGATTTATTCATGGGATTCTCCGAGCTACCGGAAGTTTCCCTCCTATGAAAGGTTGAATAGTTCGCTTTCCGGTACGCGTCAATTCTCTTCAGCGATAGAGATGAAGTCACTGTTGTTTATCGACGGTTATCATGACCGGTTGGTCGACTATCTCGATGCGGAGATGTCGGAGGATCGGATCAATTGGGATTCCAAAATCGAAAACTGGACGGTCGGCGGCTCATTGGATGGCACGATCAAAGCCGCAGCGGCTCAGACCCTGCGCTGTGGACTAATGCTGAAGCGCGACCTGATGAACAAGCAGCCGGATCTGGACGAGCCTTGGGAAACCGACTATCAATTCGTGGGGAATGTTTACGTGGAAGACCGCATCCAAGCAGCGGCAAATACGGAAGCCGCGGTTGGTCTGGGTTATGCCGTACTGGGAACGGAGTCGGAGTCTTTTTCCACAGGCGAAATCACTCCTTCGATTTCTGTTTTTCAGAAATTGCCTTTAGCGCTGCAATTGAGCGGCGGCTACAGTCATGCGATTCATTTCGCCACGATTCATCAGCTTTACGGCACAACATCGGGCAATCCCGACCTGCAGCCGGAGAAAGCGGACAAGTGGGAAGCCAGTATGGCGCGCAAGTTTTTCAATGA